>JAMOAF010000692.1 GCA_023621895.1 Planctomycetota bacterium | reverse complement strand
CTGCCGGTGATCAGAATAGCGTTCGATCCGAGAAGCGTTCCGCCTTTGCCGGCGGAGGGCGCGGACGTAAAAGGCCAACGAGTTTCATCGAAAAGGAAAAGACAATGCCAGTTTCTCGACGAGCGTTTCTCAAGCGAACCGCCGCCACGGCGGCGGCGACGCCGCTCTTTCTGCCGTCGCACATCTGGGCGGCCGAAACCAAGCCGAACTCGCGGCTGACGATGGGCTTTGTGGGCATGGGGATGCAGAACCGGGGACTTCTGGGCGGGTTCCTCGGGCGCGACACGGAGGTTTTGGCGGTTTGCGACGTGGACACGACCCGCCGCGATGACGCCAAGAGGCGCGTCGTCGAGCACTACGCCAAGCAACCGGGGCGCAGCGGCCAGTGCGCGGCGTATAACGACTTCCGCGAGATCACGGGCCGCAAGGACATCGACGCCGTCTCGATCGCCACGCCCGACCACTGGCACACCGTGATCGCCGTGGCGGCCCTCCGCGGCGGCAAGGACGTGTATTGCGAGAAGCCGCTGACGCACAATATCCACGAATCGCTCGTTCTGCTGCGGGAGGTCGACGCGAACGGGCGCGTGCTGCAAACGGGCTCGATGCAGCGATCGTCGAAGGAATTCCGCGTGGCGTGCGAGTTGGTGCTCAACGGGGCGATCGGCAAGGTCGAGCGCGTGGAGTGCAGCTTCGGCGGTCCGCCGGTTCCCTGCGACCTCGCCGAGGAGCCGATGGAACCGGGGCTCGACTGGAACCTCTGGGTGGGGCCCGCCGGGATGCGGCCCTACAACTCCGCGCTGAGTCCGCGCGGAATTCACAACCACTATCCCGCCTGGCGCAGCTACCGGGAGTTCGGCGGCGGGGGCGTTGCCGACTGGGGCGCGCACCACCTCGACATCGCCCAGTGGGGCTTGGGCATGGACGGCAGCGGCCCGGTCGAGATTCTGCCCCCGGAAAAGCCGGGCGCGGGCCAGGGAGTCAAGTTCATCTATGCCAACGGCGTCGTCCTGGAACACAAGGGCGGATTTGGCGTGGATTTCTTCGGCACGGAAGGGGAGGTCCAGGTGAACCGCGGCCGATTCACGTTCCGGCGCGGCACGGAGGTGATCGCCTCGTTCACGGGCCAGAGAGACACGTCCTGCGCCGCCCAGGTCCAGCGGGCCGAGCAGGAGTTTCTCAAGGACCCGAAAGTCCGGCTCTACGAGAGCAAGGACCACCTCAACGATTTTCTGGAGTGCGTGAAGACGCGCAAGAAGCCGATCACGAGCGAACAGGTCGGCGCGCGCTCGGCGATCTGCTGCCACCTGATGAATCAGGCCTATTTCCACGGCCAGAAGCTCAAGTGGGACCCCGTCAAGTTCACCTTTGTCGACGGTACGGGCGATCCGGCATGGCTCACCCGCGACTACCGCAGCCCGTGGACGGTCTAGGCCCGGCGGGCGTTCGGTTTGGATGCGTCTCCTGGTTCCCAAGCGGGAGCTTGGGAACGCGATTGAAGGGGAGCAGATTGAAGGTGGGATGGTGAAAACCGGAGGACGGAGTGGTTGCCGGTCTTGTTCCAGCGGGCGAGAGACAGCGTAAACCGGTGTGTGTCGCGTCCCTTGAGTGGAACCAGAATAGGAGCCGCGGGGCCGATGCCTGGCCAGAACGCAAATTGGCCAGTCCGCTCGCCCCCATCCGGCTCGTCCGGATGAAGCGCAAGGTTGATGGCTAACGCCGCCCGCCGCCCAAAATGCCCACGGGCGCGTGCGCTCGCCCCCATCCGGCTCGTCCGGATGGAGCGCAAGGTTGATGGCTAACGCCGCCCGCCGCTCAAAATGCCGACAGGCCAGTGCGCTGGCCCCCATCCGGCTCGTCCGGATGGAGCGCAAGGTTGATGGCTACCGCCGCCCGGCGCTCAAAATGCCAACAGGCCAGTCCGCTCGCCCCCATCCGGACGAGCCGGATGGGGGCGTTTGGGCTAGGCGCCGGCTGGCGGTCGCCGCCGCGTGGGGACGCGTGTTAGCCGTCAACCTTGCGCTCCATCCGGACGAGCCGGATGGGGGCGTTGTGGCTGGGCGCTGGCTGGCGGTCGCCGCCGCGCGGGGACGCGTGTTAGCCGCCAACCTTGCGCGCCATCCGGACGAGCCGGATGGGGGCGTTTGGGCTAGGCGCCGGCTGGCGGTCGCTGCCGCGCGGGGACGCGTGTTAGCCGCCAACCGTGCGCGCCATCTGGACGAGCCGGATGGGGGCGTTGTGGCTGGGCGCCGGCTGGCGGTCGCGGCCGCGCGGGGACGCGTGTTAGCCGCCAACCGTGCGCGCCATCCGGACGAGCCGGATGGGGGCGTTTGGCCGGATGGTGGAGGCGGCTGCGCGCTGGTGAGCGGCCGGTGTTGCATCTCCAATTCGATCCTGAAAGGTGCGCGCCAACGCACGGCGCAACCATTTTCCTTGGAACAGAACCGGGAAACGCAACCGACTACTGACAGGCGAACTATTCACCACCCCAGATTGAAGGGGCGGGAAGGCGGATTATCCGTCCGCGCCGACGCGCTCGAACGTGAACCGTCCATGGGCCGAATCGATGCGGACGCGGGCCCCTTCGGTCAGTTCCTGCTTGAGCAGCTCGACCGCCAGCGGGTTCTGAATGCCCTGCTGGATCACGCGTTTCAGGGGCCGGGCACCGAAGGTCGGATCGTAACCCTGCTGGGCGATCGCGTCGATGGCCGCCTCGGTCACTTCGAGGCGGATTCCGTGTTCGGCAAGTTGGCGCTCGAGCCGTCCAACCTGGAGCGTGACGATCTTGCGAATCTCCGCCTGCGAGAGCGGATGGAAGAGGATCGTCTCATCGATTCGATTGAGAAACTCCGGCAAGAACCGGCTCTGTAGCGTGGTTTCAACCGCCTCGCGCATTTCTTCCACGGACCCGCCTTCGCGGGTGATCTCCTGGATCAACTGGCTGCCGATGTTCGACGTCATTACGACGATCGTGTTCGTGAAGTCGACGGTGTGCCCCTGGTTGTCGCTCAGCCGGCCGTCGTCGAGCACTTGCAGGAGGATGTTGAAAACGTCGTGATGCGCCTTTTCGATTTCGTCGAGGAGGATCACGGCGTAGGGCCGGCGGCGGACCGCCTCGGTCAGCCGACCCCCTTCCTCGTAGCCGACGTATCCGGGAGGCGCTCCGATCAGGCGGCTTACCGTGTGCCGTTCCATGAACTCGCTCATGTCGAGCCGGATCATGGCGTCTTCGGCGTCGAACATGACCTCGGCCAAGGCCTTGCAGAGTTCCGTCTTGCCGACGCCGGTCGGGCCGAGGAAGAGAAACGATCCGATCGGCCGCTTGGGGTCTTGCAGGCCCGCGCGGTTGCGGCGGACGGCGTTGGAGACCGCCTCGACCGCCTCGTCCTGGCCGACGACGCGCTGGTGGATTCGCTCTTCGAGGACCAGCAGCTTGGCGCGCTCGGTCTCCATCATCCGCGTCACGGGAATGCCGGTCCACGCGCTGACCACTTCGGCGATCTCCTCGGGGCCGACCTCCTGGCGGAGCAATCGCCGGACGCCGTTGGGCGGCTCCTTTAGTTCCATCCGCTCGAGTTGTCCGGCGAGCGCCTTCTTCTCCATGTCGAGCTGCCGGAGCCGTTGGTAGTCCTCCTCCGGCGGGCGTTCGCCGCGGGCGGTCTTTTCCCGGATTCCCGCCTCCAAGAGCTTGTACTCGGGGTCGACCTCCGCCAGGCGCTTGCGGACCTGGTGAACGTCGCCGAGGCCGCTTTTTTCCTTCTCCCACTGAGCCCTGAGGCCGTCGAGCCGATTGCGGAGGTCCTGAATCTCTTTTTCAACCTCGGCCAGGTGCTCCCGAGCGTGCTCCTCGTTCTCTTCGGCCAACTGCCGCTGCGCCAACTCCAACTGGACAAGCCGCCGCTGGACCTCGTCGATCTCGGTCGGAACACTCTCCAACTCCATCGCCAGCCGGCTCATCGCCTCGTCCATCAGGTCGATCGCCTTGTCGGGCAGAAATCGATCGGCGATGTAGCGGTGAGACAGGTTCGCGGCGGCCACGAGGGCGGAATCCTTGATCTTGACTCCCTTGTGATGGGCCTCGTAGCGCGGTTTCAGGCCGCGGAGGATCGCGATCGTGTCCTCCACCGTCGGCTCGCCGATCAGCACCGGTTGGAAGCGGCGCTCCAGCGCGGCGTCTTTCTCGATGTACTTCCGGTACTCGTCGAGCGTCGTGGCGCCGACGCAGCGGAGCGCGCCCCGGGCAAGCGCCGGCTTGAGCAGGTTGGCCGCGTCGCTGCTCCCCTCGGCGCTGCCGGCGCCGATTACCGTGTGCAGCTCGTCGATGAACATGATCACGTTTCCGCGGGCGTCTTCCACCTCCCGCAGCACGGCCTTGAGACGCTCTTCGAACTCGCCGCGGTATTTCGTGCCGGCGACCAGGGCCCCGAGATCGAGGGCGATCACGCGCTTGTTCTTGAGGCTTTGTGGAACGTCGCCCTCGACAATCCGCAGCGCGAGCCCCTCGGCAATCGCCGTCTTACCCACGCCGGGCTCGCCGATCAGCACGGGGTTGTTTTTTGTCCGCCGGGAGAGGACCTGGATCACGCGGCGGATTTCCTGATCGCGGCCGATCACCGGATCGAGTTTGCCGCGGCGGGCCAGCTCCACCAGGTTGATCCCGTACTTTTCCAGCGCCTGGAATTTCGCCTCCGGGTTCGGGTCGCTGACCCGCGCGCTGCCACGGATTTTTTGCAGGGCGGCCAAGAGCCGTTTTTCATCGATCGCGGCCAGTTCGAGCACCCGCTGCGCCTTGGAGTCGACCTTGGCCAGCGCCAGCAGGAGATGCTCCGTGGAGACATAGTCGTCCTTCATGGCGTCGGCCTCGTTCTGGGCTTTCTCCAGAACGCGGCCGAGCGCCGCGCCCACCTGCGGCGGAGCGCCTCCGGAAGCTCGCGGAAAATGTCCCGATTCCGAGGCGGCGATCTGGCGGAGCTGCGGCATGTCGACGCCGACCTGCTCGAGCAGCGGGATGATCACGCCGTCGGTCTCGGCCAGCAGCGAGGAAAGCAGGTGAAGCGGATCGATCTCGGGATGGCCCCGCTCGGCGGCGAGAGACTGCGCCGAGGCGAGCGCCTCCTGCGCCTTGATCGTCAGTTTGTCAAAACGGAATGCCATGGTCCGCCCGCGACCCTCAATTGTCCTTCACTTCAAACTCCGCATCGATCGCTTCGTCGTCACCCGGCGAAGCGCCGCCCGCTGCGGCCTGCGGGCCGGCGCCGGCGCCGGCAGCGCCTCGGGCGGCGGCCGATTCGTAGAGCACCTTGCTGAACGCGTGGGAAGCTTGTTCCAGTTCGCTCAGGGCGGCTTTGATCTTTTCCGCATCACCGGTATTCATTACCGAGCGGGCCTTCTCGACCGCCTTCTTCATGGCCTCGCGGTCGGTGTCCCTGAGCTTCGCATCGTGCTCTTTCATCAGCTTTTCGAGTTCGAAGCACATCGAGTCCGTGCGGTTCCGCAGCTCGGCCAACTCCCGCTTCTTCTTGTCCTCTTCGGCGTGCGCCGCGGCGTCTTTCTGCATCTTGTCGATTTCCTGCTCGGAGAGGCCCGCGGACTGCTCGATGCGCACCTTCTGCTCCTTCTGCGTTCCCAAGTCCTTGGCCGACACGTTGAGGATGCCGTTGGCGTCGATATCGAACGAGACCTCGATCTGGGGGACGCCGCGCGGCGCCGGCGGAATGCCCTCCAGGTTGAACTGTCCGAGAAGCCGGTTGTCAGCGGCCATCTCGCGCTCGCCTTGGTAGACCTTGATCGTGACGGCCGTCTGGCTGTCGTCCGCCGTACTGAAAATCTGCTTCTTCTCGGTGGGGATCGTCGTGTTGCGTTCGACGAGCCTGGTCATCACGCCGCCGAGCGTCTCGATGCCCAGCGAAAGCGGGGTGACGTCGAGCAGGAGCACGTCCTGGACTTCACCGGCGAGCACGCCGCCCTGGATGGCGGCCCCGACGGCCACGACCTCGTCGGGGTTGACGCCCTTGTGGGGCTCCTTCCCGAACATCGTCCTGACGAGTTCCTGCACCTTCGGCACGCGCGTCGAGCCGCCGACGAGGACGACTTCGTCGATCTCCCTGGGCGACATCTTCGCGTCGGCAAGCGCCTGGGTCACCGGGCGGCGGCAGCGTTCGACCAGGTGATCGATGAGCTGCTCGAGTTTCGCCCGGGTGATGTTCATTTGCAGGTGTTTCGGACCGGATGCGTCGGCCGTGATGAACGGCAGGTTCAGATCGGTGGACTGGGCGGAACTGAGTTCCTTCTTGGCCTTTTCGCAGGCCTCTTGGAGCCGCTGTAGCGCCATCATGTCCTTACGAAGATCGATGCCCTGCTCCTTCTTGAACTCGTCGGCCACGTAGTTGATCAGGGTTTGATCGAAATCGTCGCCGCCGAGGTGGGTGTCGCCGTTGGTGCTGAGTACGCGGAAGACGCCGTCAGCCACCTCGAGAATCGAAATGTCGAACGTCCCGCCCCCGAGATCGAAAACGGCGATTTTCTCGGAGATTTTCTTGTCCAGCCCGTAAGCCAGCGAGGCGGCCGTCGGTTCGTTGATGATCCGCGCAACCTCCAGGCCGGCAATCTGGCCGGCGTCCTTGGTCGCCTGCCGCTGGGCATCGTTGAAATAGGCCGGCACGGTGATCACGGCTTTGTTGACCTTGTGCCCGAGGTAGGCCTCGGCGGACTCCTTGAGCTTCCGCAAGGTTTTGGCGGAAATCTCCGGCGGCGTGTATTCGTGGTTGTCGACTCGGACCTTGACGTAGTCCTCCGGTCCCCCGACGACCTCGTAGGGGACGATTTTCTCCTCGGAACCGACTTCATTATGCCGGCGGCCCATGAAGCGCTTGATCGAGTAGACCGTCCGTTTGGGGTTC
>JAMOAF010000362.1 GCA_023621895.1 Planctomycetota bacterium | reverse complement strand
GAGCATGCTGTTGGTCGTCTCGGCGAGTTTTTTGATCGCGTCGGCGGTTTCAAAGGTCTTCTCGACGATTGCATCGATCCGTTGCTTGCGGCGTGCGACCTCCTGGTCGTCGCCGATCAGGCCGTCGAGTTTGCCGATGAATCCGCCGAGCCGGTTGCTGGTCGTGGCGACGGAGCGGATCGCTTCGGAGAGATTGGCTTCGAGATTGCCGACGACTTGAATCGGATCGGGGGCAACGATGCCGTGGAGCGTCGTGCCCGCCGGGAT
This sequence comes from Planctomycetota bacterium, assembly GCA_023621895.1. Taxonomy (GTDB): domain Bacteria; phylum Planctomycetota; class Planctomycetia; order Pirellulales; family Thermoguttaceae; genus JAAYCB01. The sequence goes on along the minus strand of JAMOAF010000362.1, from coordinate 6,661 downwards.
TTCCTTTTTTTCTTCGTTGAATTCTCGGCGTTTGACGAATTCGAGCGTCGAGTCGCCCAGCAGGGTGCGATTGATCCGGCAGACCTCGTCGTTGAAGAGTCTGCGTCCGCGTTCGATCTCGGCAGTCACCAGGGCGCCGCCCTCGTCGAGCAGCTCGACGCGCACGACCCGGCCGATGAGGATTCCGCTCTTGCGAACCGGCGAGGCGTCGGTCACGCCGGGCGCTTCCGGAAACTCGATCGCGACGAGGTAATTCGGTTTCCAGAGTCTTTTGAGGTTGAAGACCGAGTCTTTCGGCCCGAAGAACATGATCATGATGAGCAGGATGGCCAAGGAGACCAGCACCATCAGGCCGATCCGCCACTGCATCACTCGGTCGTCCATGCCAAACTCCCGTTCTGCTGTCTCAGTTCCATCAGCCGTTCGCGCGCTTCGCCGCGAACAAACTGCGTGACGCGCGGGTCGGCGGCCCGCTCGATTTCTGCGGGCGGTCCGTTGTAGATCACCTGCGACTCGCCTTTTTTCAGCCGCGCGAGGGGATAGAGCATGACGATGCGGTCGGCCACCTTCTGGGCGGTTCGCATGTCGTGGGTCACAACGATGCCCGCCACCGGATGGTGCCTGCGGGTGTTGAGGATCAGTTCGTTGATGACGTCGCTCATGATGGGGTCAAGCCCCGTGGTTGGCTCATCGTAGAGAATCAGTTCGGGGTCGATGGCCAGGGCGCGGGCGAGGCCGACCCTTTTGCGCATTCCTCCGGACAGTTCCGCCGGTTTTTTCGCCACGATGCTTTCCGGCAGGCCGACTTCCGCCAATCGAGTGAGGACGATGCGTTGGATTTCGTCGTTGGAATAGTCGCGGTGCTGGCGGAGGGGAAATGCGACGTTCTGCCCGATCGTCATGCTATCGAACAGGGCGGCCTGCTGGAAGACAAAACCGAATCGCGTCCGCGTCTCGGCGAGGTCCCTGGGGGAGAGGCTGGCCAGGTCGCGCCCCTCGAACGAGACGCTGCCTTTGGTGGGTCGGACCAGGCCGATGATTGTCTTCAAGAGCACGGTCTTGCCGCAGCCGCTTTCACCGATCACGGCGACGGTCTCGCCTCGCGAGACTTCGACGTTGATCTCGCGGAGCACGGCCTGCCGTCCGAACTGGACGTGGAGGCCGCGGACCTGGACCAGCGGCTGTCCGGAGTCGTCAAGTTGTGCTGAATAGAGCGACATGCCCACGTGATTCCGCTTTGACTATACCAGGGACGGCGCGTGGGGCCACAGCCAAAGGTAGACCTCTTCCAGCGCGATTCCCAGGATCAGGTCAAGGAACAGGATCATGACAAACGACAGGACGAACGCGCTGGTGGCCGCCTTGCCGACGCCTTCGGCTCCGGGGTCGCATGTGAAGCCTCGATGGCAGCCGATGATGGCAATCGTGGCGCCGAAGAAGAGGCTCTTGAACAGCCCGTTGAAGACGTCGAAGACTCCGACGAAATGCCGCGAGTTCTCCCAGTAATGGTGCGTGTCGATGTCGAGCAACCCAATGCTGTAAAACGCTCCGCCGACCACGCCCATGAAGTCGGCCATTGTCGTCAAAGCGGGGATCAGCACCAGGCAGGCGAGAAAACGCGGCACCACAAGGTAGTGGATTGGATTGGCGCCCATGCTCGCGAGGGCGTCGATCTGCTCGGTGACGCGCATCGTCCCCAATTCCGCGGCCATGGCGCTGCCGACCCGTCCGGCAAGCATCGTCGCCGCCAGCACGGGCCCTAGTTCGCGGACGAGCGACATGTTGATCACGGCTCCCAGGCGAGTCTCCATGCCCAGCATCCTGAACTGGGCGTAGCTCTGCACGGCGAGCACCATGCCGATGAACACCCCGGTGAGCGCCACCACCGGCAGACTCAGGACCCCGATCTGGTAGAAGTTCGGGAGCAAGGTTCCGGCGTGGGGGCGGCGCGTGAACAGCCAGCCAAACGTGGAGAACGAGAAGATCGCGAGATTCCCCAAAGCGACGACTGCCTCGACGACCTTCTCGCCCAGGTCGGCAATCCAATTGGCAATCCAGTTGAGCGCGCCGGCCACGAGGCCGCCGCCTTCGACCGGTTTCCAAGATGGGGGGGGGGTCGCGCCTATTGCCATCGAGGGGGGAGTCCAGCGGTCTGTCGTTCGATCGGCAACACGCTCGGCGTGATCGCGGTACTCGCACACGCGGAGCATCGGGGTGGAAATCAATCCGTATACATCTAGTTCGGAGAAGCGAGCTTGCGGCTTGAGAAAACTCTGCCGATTATTCCGTTTGGGAGTTATGGGCGAACTGGTAAAAGAAAAACGCCCATCGGAGGACGATGGGCGTTTGCCGTTGTTCCGCGGAACCGCATCTCCGAGACCGGGCCGCCGTTTCGGAGGGACGCGGTTACGAGTCTGGACCGTTCTATTCGCCTTCGGCGGCGGCGCCGACCACGGGCGGGCGCTCCTCGGTTTTCGCGGTGCCGCGGAAGTCGAGCCGCCTCTTGCCGGCGATTTCCTTGATCGAGACGACGATCGTGTCTTTTCCCTGGAACTCGCCCTTGAGGAGTTCTTCCGAGAGGGGGTCTTCGACGAAATTTTCGATCGCCCGGCGCAGAGGTCGCGCGCCGTAATCGAGATTCGAGCCGCGTTTGATGAGGAACTTCTTTGCTTCGTCGTCGAGGACCAGTTCGAGGCCCTTCTCGCGGAGACGTTCGCGGACCTTGCCCAATTCGAGCTCGATGACTTCTCCCAGGTCGTCCTCGGTCAGGTGGCGGAAGACGATCACGTCGTTGACTCGGTTGAGGAATTCCGGGCGGAAGTGTTTCTCGATCTGCTCCTGGACGCGTTCCTTCATACTCTCGTAGGATGCGTCGTCGTGGGGTTTCTGGAAGCCGAAGGCGGATTCGTTTTTGATCGCTTCGGCGCCGGCGTTGGTGGTCATGATCAGAATCGTGTTGCGGAAATCGACGTTGCGCCCGAAGCTGTCCGTCAATCGGCCTTCTTCCATGACCTGGAGGAGCATGTTGAAGACGTCGGGGTGCGCCTTCTCGATTTCGTCGAGTAGGACAACGGCGTAGGGCCGCCGGCGAATCTTCTCGGTCAGTTGGCCGCCCTCTTCGTAGCCGACGTAGCCCGGCGGGGCGCCGACCAGCCGGCTGACGTTGTGCTTCTCCATGTATTCGCTCATGTCGATCTGGATCAGGGCGTCCTCGTCGCCGAACATGAATTCGGCCAGCGCCTTGGCGAGCAGGGTCTTTCCGACGCCGGTCGGTCCGGCGAAGATGAAGCACCCGGTGGGCCGCTTGGGGTCCTGTAGTCCGCTGCGGCTGCGGCGGACGGCCTTGGAGATCGACTTGATCGCCTCGTCCTGGCTGATGACGCGATGGTGCAGCTCTTCCTCCATCTGCATCAGGCGCATAGAGTCTTCGGTGGTCATCCGGGTCAGCGGGATGCCGGTCATCTTGGAGATCACTTCGGCGATGACCTCGGCGTCGACGACGCCGTCGGTTTCGCGGGATTTTTCCCGCCACTCCTCGGTGATCTGGATTTTCTTCTTCTTCAGCTTGTCGGCCTTGTCGCGGAGCGCGGCCGCTTTTTCGAAATCCTGGCTGGCGACGGCCTCCTCCTTCTCCTTGTTAAGCCGCTCGACCTCTTCGTCGATTTCCTTCAGGTCCGGGGGGCGGGTCATTGATTTGAGGTGTACCCGTGCACCGGATTCGTCGATCACGTCGATGGCCTTGTCGGGGAGGCATCGCCCGGTGATGTAGCGATCGGAGAACTCGACGGCCGCCTCGACGGCATCGTCGGTGATCTGGACGTGATGGTGTTTTTCGTACCGATCCCGCAGTCCCTTGAGGATGTCGATCGTTTCGGCCTTGGTCGAGGGCTCGACCATCACGATCTGGAAGCGGCGTTCGAGTGCCGCGTCCTTTTCGATGTACTTGCGGTACTCGTCGAGCGTGGTGGCGCCGATGCACTGGATTTCGCCGCGCGAGAGGGCGGGTTTGAGGACGTTCGAGGCGTCGATCGCGCCTTCCGCACCGCCGGCTCCGACGAGCGTGTGGAGCTCGTCGATGAACAGGATCGTGTTCTTGGCGCGGCGGACCTCGTTCATCACGGCCTTAATCCGCTCCTCGAACTGGCCGCGGTACTTCGTGCCGGCGACCATCATGGCAAGATCGAGGACCACGATCCGCCGGTCCATGAGCAGCTCGGGGACGTTGCCTTCGACGACTCGCTGGGCGAAGCCTTCGACGATCGCCGTCTTGCCAACGCCGGCCTCGCCCAAGAGGACCGGATTGTTCTTGGTGCGGCGGCCGAGAATCTGCATCGTCCGCTCGATTTCCTTCTCGCGGCCGATCACCGGGTCGAGCTTACCCTGCTTGGCCAACTCGGTCAGGTCGCGTCCGAAACTGTCGAGCGCGGGAGTCTTCGATTTTCCGCCGCGGGGCGTCTCACCGGAAGTCGACGGGCCGCCGCTGGATCGCTCCGGCACGTCGCCGGCTTCCATTCCGTGGCCAAGCAGATTGAGCACCTCTTCGCGGACCTCCTCGAGCTTCAGCCCGAGATTCATCAACACCTGCGCGGCCACGCCTTCCTGCTCGCGGAGCAGGCCGAGCAGGATGTGCTCGGTGCCCACGTAGTTGTGGTTCAGGTTGCGCGCCTCTTCCATCGAGTATTCGATGACCTTCTTGGCCCTGGGGGTCTGAGGCAGTTTCCCCATGGTCACCATGTCGGGACCGCTCTGGACGAGCTTCTCGACTTCGAGGCGAATCTTGCGCAGGTCCACATCGAGGTTCTTCAGCACGTTGGCCGCCACCCCGCTGCCTTCCTTGATCAGCCCGAGGAGGATGTGCTCCGTGCCGATGTATTCGTGATTGAACCGCTGCGCTTCCTGGTTGGCCAGTTGCATGACCTTCCGGGCACGGTCAGTGAATCGTTCGTACATCTCTATGCTTCTCTCTGCTGCGCCGTCTCCCAGCAACCTGCAAGGCGGACCCTCACTCCGCCTTACCTACCCCCCCGTAAGCCGGGCGAGATTGGCTACCTGGGTTTCGGACCTGGTTATCAGTCGGACCGTTGGATCGTGCGTTCACCTGCCCTCCGCAGGGACCGACTCTAATGAATCATATATCGCAAAAAGGTAAGAACAGGGGAAGGGCCGGAAGATTCTTCCTGCCGGGCCTTTCGCCCAGGGCTACTCTCAGGCGGCCTCGGCAGCGCCGACAGGCTCATTTTTAGTGTTCGCCTTGGCCAGATCGAGTCGCCGTTTCTCCTGGTAAATTTCCATTGCCCACTTGCGCGACTCGTCGAAGAGTTGCAGCCGTTTCAGTTGGCTTTCCGCCTCAAAAAAGTGCCCCGTATGCCGCCACAACGTGGCGAGCATCAGGCCCGCGTCCACGTCGCGGTGATTTCGCCGCAGGAGCTCGACGAGGATGCACTCCGCTTCGAACCACTCTCCACGCAGATAGTGGATCGTCGCGTCCGCAAAGGTGGCCTCTCCGGCGGCGCCGTCCGCTACCACCCGCTGCCGCAAAGCCCGCGCAGAGACCACCGCCGAGCCGCTCCAGAACACCAAAGCAGCCAATCCGATCCCATTACGGGTGTGGTAGGACAGGAGTTCTGGCCACCATAGGATGGCAAACAGCAACAAGTAGACAAAAATGGCAAACCCGACAGCCCACGCCAGACCCCACCAGCTCCCGGTGGCAAGGATCATCGGCAAGCCGGGCCACAGGTAGGCCGCAATTGGCATCCTGCCCATGGTGGGGCGCTCCTTCAAGTCGGTTTGCGGCTTCCAACCTACCGCGACCCGCCCATTGTACCCCTCCAAGCTGTTTCCAGCAAGGCAACCAAATACGTCGCTTCGGTTTAGGTCAAGAGCAGACTCTCGCGGGGGGCAAGGTTCAAAATCCAAGGTTCAAGACCCAAGTTCCGCCAGTTCAGTGCTCCGAACTGGCGGCCCAGTCTTACCCACTTGAACCCTGAACCCTGAACCTTGCCGGGCCTTGATAGTCTCGTTAACGATCCGGCGCGAATGGTTCCCAGCCGCCGCGGGGCGTTGCGGATGGGGGCTGTTTTTGCGAGATTACCGGAATGGACATGGAACTGACTGCCGCCACCCGACGCGCCCTTTATGAAGGCTTTCGCTGGTCGATCGGCCGCAAAGTCGGATTACTGGAGGCCCCGGCGGTCCTGCTCGGACTGCTTGCCGAGCCGGAGTGCAAGGCGGCGATGGTGTTGGCGGGTTGCCGGATCGATGGCGACGAAGTCCGCCGCCGCTGGCCCGCATTGCACGAGGTGGACATCGCGCCGCCGCCAGTCTGCGCTGCGTGCGACTGGGAGCCGGCGGACGTGGCCGCACACCTTTCGCCCGAGTTGCTCGCCTCGCTGAGCGCTGCGGACCAGTCACTGGCCGACTTGCCGCACCCCCTCTTGCTGGCCACCGAACACCTGCTCCTGGGACTGGTTTCGGCCGACCACGAGGTTTCCCAGTGGTTGCGGGAACGGAATGTGGATGTGCGGGCTCTTCGCGAAGACATCCTCCGCCAATACGGCGTCTCCGATTCGGCGCTGCCGGTGGTGGACGATTCGCCGCTGCCGGACGATCCCCTCGACGGCCAGCCGCCCGACCGCGAAGCCAGCCAGACAGGCCCCCA
>JAMOAF010001089.1 GCA_023621895.1 Planctomycetota bacterium | reverse complement strand
ACCGTGTGAGCGTCCTTCCTTTCACCGACCATTCGTGTTTGCCGGCGCACGAGCTGAGAAGAGGACCAACCTAGATCGACCGGCGTGATTCGTGGAAAAATCGGCTGTTATTCAGATAGCCGCGTGGGCTTGCCCCGCGCTTCGTTACGTACGGGTTGTGCCGCAGCGCAGGCGCCGCGGGGCAAGCCCACGCGGCTATCACGCTCTCATGAATTCCTCCCTAAAATCACGCAAGCTCATTTAGAACTCGCCCCGACGATTTCGGTAGTCTCCAGCCCTCCCGCCACGATGTCAATAGACGCGCACAGCCCCCCGGCCCCGTGAGAACTCGGCGGCTGGCGATACCTGGCCTCGATATCGCGCGATCCGGCGGAAACAGGCAAAAGGTTGCGCGCTACCCGTTACCTGAAAGCCGCGGGACCGCGAAGGCCAGTTCACGCCCGCCGCAGCGCGTCGACGACCTTCATCCGCGCGGCGCGGAACGCCGGCAATACGCCGCCGACGAAACCCATCGCCACCGAGACGAGCGCGGCGGCGGCGAGGATTCCCGGTGTAACGGCGAATTCGAACGCCGTCTCGGAGAACGTCGCCCAGTTCGTCATGCCCGTCTTCATGCCGTCAAAGGCCATCGACGCCGCGCAGCCGAGGGCCGCGCCGAGACCGGCGAGCAGGAGCGACTCGACCATGAAGGCCAGCCAGATGGCCCGGGGCGCAAAGCCCATCGCCAGCAGGCAGCCGATCTCGCGTTTCCGCTGGCTGACGGCGGCGTACATCGTGTTCATGGCGCCGGCGATCGCGCCGACGGACATGATCGCGGTCAGGATGCCGCCGAGGATCGTGATCAAGTCGGCCATCAGCTTGGCCTGCTTGCGGTAGTACTCTTTCTCGGTCATCGCCTGGACGGAGCGGAGGCGCGGGTCGCTCTCGGCAAGCGCGGTGAGCCGCTGGACCGCATCCTGCGGGTCGCCGGCGGCGCGGAACAACACCGACTGGAAGACGCCGTCGCGGTGGAAGGCGGTTTGCAGCAGGTCGCCGTCCATCCAGAGTTCCGATTCCAGCGAGCTGCCGCCGGCTTCGAACAGGCCGACGATCCGCCACGTGTCGCGGCCGATCGTCATCGATTGGCCGAGGCCCACGTCGCGAATCCGGCGGGCCAGGCCGACGCCCAGCACCGCCTCGCTCGAGCCTGGGGTGAACCAACGGCCCCGCGCCAGGCGCACGTCGGCGTGCACGCTGCGCGCGCGGGAGGGCACGCCGCGGATCGTGACGTGCGACTCGTTGCCTCCGCGATTGGGCCGCGCGATGATCAGCACGCTCTCGAAGGCCGCCAGCTTCCGTCCCTCCTCCTCGGCGACGATCGGCAGCTCGCTGATGATCCGCGCCGTTTCGAGCATCACCTGGCTCTGGAGTTCGGCGTCGGCCCCCTTGCGCACGACGATCACGTTCTGGCGGCTGCCGGACGACTCGACGATCTTGCGGAAGCCCGCGGCGAGCGAGAGCAGGGTCACGAAGACCACGACCACCAGCGCGAAACCGCCGACGGCCATCGCGGAGGAGGCCTTCCGCACGGCAACGCTGCGCAGGCTGTAGATCAGCGGGATCGCCATGCTCACACGCTCCGCAGCGACTCGGTGGCGCTCAGCCGCATCCCGGCGGTGGCCGGCACGATGCCGCTGAGCAGGCCCGTCAGGGCGGCCAACCCGACCGCGGCAAGCATCGACTGGCCGGGCAGGTAGAAGATGGGAAAGAAGTCGGGCTTGGGGTTGTAGTGCAGGGCGTTGGCCAGCAGCCAGGCCAGGCCCACGCCCGCCAGCGCGCCGAGCAGCGAAATCGCCAGCGCCTCGCCGATCAGCAGCAGGAAGACGTGGCCGTCCGTGAAGCCGATCGCCTTGAGGATGCCCATTTCGCGCGTCCGCTCGCGGGCGCTCATCATCATCGTGTTGGCCGAGACGAGGAGCATCGTCAGCACCACCGCGCTGCCGATCGAGCGGAGCAGGAATTGGAAGTTGCCGATCATGCCGACGAACTGGAGGTTGAACGCCTTCTCGGTCATCGTCCGCGTCTCGTAGGGGCTGTTGGCGAATCGGGCGTCGATGGCCGCGGAGATTTCCGCCGAGCGTTCCGGGTCGGTGATCCCGAGGATGTACAACCCCACCGAGCCCTGGCCGAACTGCCGCGCCTCGTCGAACCGCTTGTCGTGAATCAGCATCATCGTCTGGTCGAAGGTCGGCGAGTCGGTCGTGTACAAAGCGCGGACGTTGAACTCCCAGATCGTCGAGCCGTTCTTCTGCGTCCAGATCGTGCTCCGCAGCACGAGCCGGTCGCCGACCTTCTTGTTCAGGCGCTCGGCGATCTTCACCCCCAGCAGGCAGCCCATCCGGTCGCTCAACAGGTTGCGGAGCTGATCCGGCGGAACCTTGATTTCAGGATAGAGCGAAAGGTAGCGCTCGATGTCCGTGGCGAACTGCGCGAAGAACTCCTCGCGCTTCTCGCCGTCGGCAAGAGGCTCCTGCGAGAGGCCGCCGAACCACGAGGCGGTGGTCACGCCGGTGACGCCCTCGGCCTGCTCGATCAGCGAGCGGTACGCCATCGGCAGCTCGAAGATGATCGACTCCTTGTGCTGCACGACCAGCCGCGAGGCGTCGGCCATGTTGACGCCGGCGTTGAACGCCGCCAGCACGATCTCGAGGAAGCAGAACAGGAACAGCGCCACGCCGACGCCGAAGACCGTCAGCAGGGTGCGGAGCGGCTTGCGGAGCAGGTTCAGGAGCAAGAGTCGCATCGGGTCACATCCGCTGGTTCTTCATGTCGACGTCCCTGGACAAGACGCCCTTTTCCAGGTGCAGCTCGCGGTGGGCGGCATGGGCGACCTTCGGGTCGTGCGTGACGACGATGATCGTCTTGCCATAGTCGCGGTTCAGCGCGATCAGAAGCGACATGATCTCCTGGGCCGAATGGGCGTCCAGGTCGCCGGTCGGCTCGTCGGCCAGCAGCAAGTCGGGATCGGAGGCCAGCGCACGGGCGATCGCCACGCGCTGCTCCTGCCCGCCGGAAAGCTCGTCGGGCCGGTGGTGGACGCGGTCGGAAAGGCCGACGATTTCCAGCGCCTTGAGCGCATGCTCGCGCCGCTGGCGGCGGCTGAGCGGCATCAACGTCAGCGGCAGTTCGACGTTCTGGTACGCGGTCAGCACCGGCAGCAGGTTGTAGGCCTGGAAGACGTAGGCCACGTGGTCGCAGCGCCAGCGTGCCCGCTCGTGCGAGCTGAGCGCGGCCAGGTCCTGGCCGCAGACGATGACTTCGCCCGAGGTGGGCGTGTCGAGGCCGCCGAGCAGGTTCAAGAGCGTGGTCTTGCCGGAGCCCGAGGGGCCCATCAGGGCCACGAAGTCGCCCTCCTGGATCGTCAGCGTGATCTCGTCGAGCGGGTGGATGTCGGCGCCGCCCTTGTGATAGACCTTGCTGACGCGGCGGAACTGGATGATCGGCTGAGGGCACACGCTGGCGTCACTCCACTACCCGCACCGTGGCGGTCTCTCCGGCGAGCCGCTGGGCGCCTCGGACGACGACGTGGTCGCCGGCCCTGAGCCCGCTGATGATCTCGATCCGCTCGCCGGACTTCGCGCCGGTCTGGACGGGGCGGCGGCGGGCCTGGTCGCTGCTGACGACCCAGACGTAGCTGCCGCTCTGGCCGGGCTGGACCGCCGCCTCGGGGACGACGATCTTGTCCTGCACGGCGCCGGTTTCCAGCCCCGGCGGAGCGTCGTCGGGGAGGAACCGCACGCGGACGCCCATTTCCGGGAGGATCGCCTGCTCGTCGCGGGCAAGGAAATCCACGCGGACCTTGACGGTCGCCTTGCTGCGATCGGCCCGGGGCAGGATGCGGCGGACCTTGCCGGGGAAGACTTTTCCGGGGATCGCATCGACCGTGATCGCGGCGCGCTGGCTGGGTCGGACTCGCCCAAGTTGCGATTCCGCCACGTCGACTTCGGCCTGAAGCGAGGCCCAATCGGCGATCGTCACGATCGAGCCGCGCGCCATCGAGCCGCCGATGCTGATCGGCGCGACGATCTCGCCGACCTCGGCGGCCTTTTCCGTCACCACGCCGTCGAACGGCGAGCGGATGAACGATTCTTCCCGCTGGCTTTCGAGGACTTTGACCCGCGCCTCGGCCGAGCGCTGGCGCGCCTCGGCGGCGGCGACGGCGGCCCGCGCGGCGGCCGCCTGCGACTGGGCCACGGCAATCTGCTGCTCGGCCTCGTATCTGCGCTGCTTCGTCCAGATGATCTTCGCTTCGATGCCGGCCACCTCCGTGAGGCGGTCGTCCACCTCGGAGGCGACGACGGCGAGGCTGGCGACGAGTTCCTTGGCCAGGCGGAGGCGCCGCTGGGCGTCGGCAAGGAGAATTTCGCTCTGCCTGGTCTCGGCATCGACCGTTTGCAGGGCCGCCTTGGCCGCGCCAAGCCCGGCATCGGCCTGGGCGGCGAGTCGGCCGAGGCGCTCGACTTCCGCCGCGGCTTCGCCAACTTGCGCCTCGGCTTCGAGGATCGTGGCGTCGAGTTCGCTGTGGTCGATCTCGGCAACCACCTGGCCTTTCGTGACCGACTCCGCCTCGGCCACGTTCAGCTTGGCGAGCCGGCCCGTGAACTTGGTGGCCAGCACGGATTGCCTGTCCGCGACGACATACCCGGCGGCCGACAGCTCGGGACTGCCGTCGAGCACTTCGCCCGTCGTGGCGGAGACCCTCACCGCGGGGGAAACGCTGACGTCGACCACGCGCATCTTGCCCACGAGTTGCGGCGAGAGGGCCGCGGCGGCGACGATTGCCAGGCCGGCGAGCCATACCCACGGCGCTATTCGCCGCTTTCGCCGCGAACGGTCGATTCTCAGCGCCGCCAAGCCGTCGGAAGACATCTTCACCGCTCCGCCGTTGCACGCCGTCACGCCGCGCCGAACCTCAAGCCGACCATCGACTCGCCCCCTCCGTGGCAGCGCGGCTGGACCGCACTCCAACCCCTGACAGGGATAGCCCCAGTTTTGGCAAACTTCGTCGAATGACAGCAGAAGACGCCTGCTTGCCGCGAAAATGGTGCTCTCACCCCCAGACCCGCCCCGCCACGAGCGTCTGGCTCCGCACGGTCCGGGCACGGCAGGAGCGCGTCCAACTCTTCATTTTACCGGGGCGGCCAGCCGCCTTCCAGGTGCGGCAAGGGGGCTTCCTTTACCATCCGAAGAAATCGCGGAATGCCCAAGCTGTCTTTTTTCCCGTTCCTACGGGCTGTCTTTTTCCGGTTCCTACGGGTAGACCAGCGGCGGCACGCGGCCTTCCAACTCCGGCACGGCGCGCCGCAAGACGCGATGCGGAACCGGCGGCTCGCGCCCCACGTTGTCCCCAGCCGGGGCCGGCCTCTGGAGCACGCGTTTCATCGCCGGCAGCGAGGGGAGGGCAATCGGGCCGAGCCGATCCAGGACGTTGGCCGCCTGGAGGGCCAGCGGCGGGTCGTCCGTCTTCTCCAACCAGCGCTCCAGCACCGGCAGCGCGGCGTCTGCCTGACCCATTCTGGCCAGCGCCTCGGCCGCCGCGACCTGCACCGCGCCCGACGGATCGTCCAGCCGGCGCCGCAGCGCGGCCTGCGCTGGCGCGGCCCGCTCGCGGAGCATCGCGCACCCCTGGGCGGCCCACCAGCGGATCGGCTCGCTGGCATCGTCCAGGGCCGCCGTCAGCCGGGGCAGATTCCGCGCTTCCCGATCGGAGGCCAGGGTGGCCATCTCGAAGACGCGCTCCAAGGGATAGGCGCCGGGATTCCGCGAAGCGTCGTAGCCTTCGAGCGAGGAGCCTTCGGGCAGGAATCCGTTGTCGTTGATCTCCAGCGTATGCCGCAGTAGCGCCGCGCGCATCCGGTCCAGCGCTGAACGATGCGCCGGATTGCCGGCCAGGTTATGGGCGCTGTCGGGGTCGGCGTCCATGTCGTAGAGTTCTTCCGCCGGCTTCTCGCCCCAGTACCGCGCAGTGGCCGGTGTAAGTCGGCCTTCGGCCGCCATCCGGGCCCACGACTGGTAGCCCCTCGCCTGGAACATGTATTCCATCGCCTCGACGTAGGGGATGTCGGGCCGGTAGTTGCGAATATACAGCCAGCGGCGGTCCATCACCGAGCGCATCATGTCGTAGAGTTCGTCCATGCGGTCGCGCGTACAGAAGACGAAGTCGCGCGCCGGCGACCGGGCGGGGCCGGCCAGCGCACGGCCTTGCATGTACGCCGGAATCTTCACGCCCGCCAGGGAAAGCACCGTCGGCGCGAAGTCCACGAAACACACCGGGTCGGAGATTCTGGAGCCGGGCGGGGCGGGGGCAAGGCGCCGCCACTTGGGCGGATAGTAGACGATCAGCGGCACATGCGTGCCGCTGCGCTGGAGAAACTGCTTGCTCCGCGGCAGGAGCCCGCCGTTGTCGCCGTAGTAGAAGACGATCGTGTCTTGCGCCAGGCCCGCCTCCTCCAACTCCTTCAGCTTGCCGGCGATCTGCCCGTCCATCAGGGTGATGTGGTTGTAGCACCGCGCCGCATCGGCGCGCATTTCGGGCGTATCGGGCAAGTAGGGGGGAATCCGCATCTCGGCCGGATCGTAAGGGGGGAACGCCAGCGGCAATTCCTTTTCAGGAAACAGGCAGCCTTCGTGCGTCACTCCGTGATTGAAAACGCTGAAGAACGGCTGGTCCGGCGCGGCGCGATTGCGCCAGTGCGCCTTCGTGCTGCACGCGTCCCAGGCGTCCGCGATACGGATCGGAGAGTTGTAGTCCGTCTTGGCGTTGTTCGAAGTGTAGTAACCGGCGCCGCGCAACAGCGCCGGAAACCCTCGCAGCCACTCCGGGATGCGGCCTTGGGCCCGCATCTGGTGGGCCGGACCGCAACTGGCCGCGTACATCCCGCTGATCAGGGCGAACCGCG
>JAMOAF010001094.1 GCA_023621895.1 Planctomycetota bacterium | reverse complement strand
TTTAGCCCTTGTCGAACGCCGCGTCGAAGGCGACCCGGCTCGGCTGGAAGTCGAGCTTCCTGACGTAGTCGCAGGCCTCCCTGGCGCCGTGCTCGCGATCCATGCCGTTGTCTTCCCATTCGACCGACAAGGGGCCGGTGTAGCCCGCGTCGTTCAGCGCGCGGATGATTTCCTCGAAGTTCACGCTGCCGTGGCCGAGCGAGCGGAAATCCCAGCCGCGGCGCGGATCGCCGAAGTTCAGGTGGCTGGAGAGAATCCCGCTCTCGCCATCCAGCCTGACGATCGCGTCCTTCATGTGGACGTGGAAAATCCGGTCGGGGAATTTGCGAATAAACCGGGCGGGGTTCACGCCTTGCCAGATCAGGTGGCTGGGATCGAAATTGAAGCCGAATTCCGGCCGGAAATCGAGGGCCTCCAGCGCCCGCTCCGCCGTGTAGAGATCGAAGGCGATCTCGGTCGGGTGCACTTCGAGGGCGAATTTCACGCCACACTGGCCGAACACGTCGAGGATCGGGTTCCAACGCTCGGCCAGGAGCTGAAAACCGGCGTCGATCATGGCGGGCGGCACCGGCGGGAACGAGTAGAGCAGGTGCCAGATGCTCGAGCCGGTAAAACCGTTGACCACCTCGATGCCGAGCTTCTGCGCCGCGCGGGCGGCGTTCTTCATGTCCTCGGCCGCCCGAGCGCTGACGCCTTCCGGCCGGCCGTCGCCCCAGATGTAGGCGGGCAGGATCGCCTTGTGCCGGGCGTCGACATGGTCCAAGACCGCCTGGCCGGCCAGGTGGTTGCTGATGGAAAACACCGCCATGCCGTGCCGCTCCAGCAGGTTCCGCTTGCGCTCGCAGTAGTCGGATTCGGCGGCGGCCCTGGCCACCTCGAAGTGATCGCCCGAGCAGGCCAGCTCCAATCCGTCGAAGCCGAATTCCTTGGCCTTGGCCGCCAGGTTCTCAAGCGGCAGATCGGCCCACTGGCCCGTACACAACGTAATCGGCCTGGTCATGTTGAAATTCTCCTTGGTGAGAGCGTTCGGGTTCGGTTCCACGAATCACGGTGCTCCATCGGCATCGCCCGGCGTGATGCCGAGCAGCGTCTGGGGCGCTTCAAACAGGATGGCTCGGGCGATGGCGAGGGCGTCGCCGCGCGCGTACTGGCGTTGCTCGATCTTCTCGGCCAGCACGCGGGCGATTTGCTTCTGCACCATCCGCGCCTTGCCGTAAGCCCACTCGACGCAATACGCATCGGAGAAGAACCCGATCTGCTTCGCGAGGGGCAGCATGTCGAGCCGCTCGGAGATGACCTGGCGGATGGTCTGGGGGTAGAAATTGTGCCACCAGTAACCGGCCAGGCTCAGGTTCGGCAGCTCGCGGGCCAGCGTGCAAAACGCCTGGTTGGCGTGCCGCGAAGCCAGGAAGCACTGGAAGTGCAGGCGCGGATGCCGGGCGAACATTTCGGCAAGCTGCCGGATCGTCCGCTGGTGCAGGATGCTGGCCGTCTCGTAGGGCATCGGCTCGGCCCCGAGGCTGAACTGGAAGACGCGCCGGTCGGGCCGCTTCTCCAGGGCGGTCAAATAGGCCTCGTTGATGTAGGAGCAGTAGATGTCGCGCTCGGCCCGCCCGGCACGCTCGCGGCGGCGGAGGGCCGCCTCCATTTCACCCTCGTCCACGAGCCGGTAGTCGATGTCGGTCGAGAAGGTGGTGGCGGTCGTGATAATCTGGTCGCAGGGGATCGTGTTGACGTAGTGCGCCAGCGCGGCGTGGACGTCGTCGAGGCTGCGAATCGTGCGATCGGTGGGAGGCCGCTCTCCGCCGATCGGCGAGGGGGGCTCGGGCTGCCGCCCCCAGCAGCGTTCCAGTTCGTACAAGGCCGTATCGAATTCACCCCATTGGCAACGGCTGAAAAACGCCCATTCGAGCGAGTATTGCAGGCGGCCGTCGTCCTCGCCGTTGCCCCGGCGGGCGTGTTCGGCGCAGGTCCGCCGGATGTTCAGCCGGTCGAAGATCGAATGCTGCCATGCCCGGTCGTCCGCCCGCTCGCGGATCATGCCATCCAGCCGCCGCCAATTCTCCGCCGTGATCGGCTCGTTCCAGCCATAGAGGTCGGCGAGGATGATTCGCATCATCCAGGCGCAGCTCGTGTTGCGAATCGACGGCAGGTACGGGAGAGCCTCTTCAATCCGCGCGTGGGCCTCCGCCTGGCCGGGCCAGCCCGGGTATTGCGTCAAGCGGGCGCCGCTCGGGCAGCCAGCCGCGTAGAGATCGCTGACCACCATGTGATAGAGGAGGATGTCGTGCAGGCCGCGGGCGCCGAGTCTTCCTCCCACCAGGTGCGTGTGCACGTCGAACATGGGCAGTTCGGCCAGGGATCGTTCCAGGTCGAGCACGAGGTCTTCGCGCGTCATTCGCTTCGTTCCTTGAGAAAAGTCTCCACGGCCTCCCGCGTGGGGATGCCGGCCTGTCCGCCGCGCCGGCCGGCCTTGAGCGCCGCGGCGGCCGAGGCCAGCCGGACTCGCTCGGCCAGCGGCAGGCCTTCCGCCGATCCGGCCGCGTAAGCCCCGTGGAACACGTCGCCGCAGCCGGTCGTGTCGACAACGGCGACGCGATATGCGGGCTGGTGCAGTAAACCGCGAGGTTCCTCGCCGCCGAGATACCAACAACCGTCCGCCCCGCACGTGACCACGACCGCCTTGCGCCGGTCGTTCCACAGGGCCTCGGCCGCCTCGCCGGCGCGTTGGCGGCCGGTCCATGCCTGGGCGAAATCGAGCGGCAACACCAGGTGGTCGACAAGTTCCATCAATTCGGCAAGCTGCTCCCCGGCGCGGGCGTTCTCGACGTCGGCCACGACGGGGATTCCCGCTGCGCGCGCCAGGCGGGCCGCGCGGAGCATGCCCGCAATTCCGTAGGGATCCACGAAGAGCACTTTCGAGGCGAGGATCAGCTCTTCCGGCGGCCAATCGGGCGAGGCGCGGCCCGCACGGCGAGGATCGTAGAAGATCGTCCGGGTGTGGCACGCCTCGTCGACGACGACCACCGAGTGGACGGGGCGCGACTCCGCCTGGCGGTGAACGTAATCGAGCGATATTCCCTCTTGCCGCAACCGTTGCTCGACGAAACGGGAGAGCTCGTCATCGCCCAGGCTGCCCGCGTACGCGCAGCGCGCGCCCATCCTCGCGGCGGCCACCAAGGCCGTGGCCGTCAGCCCGCCGCACTGGCGATCGTCGCCGCGGACTTGCACCTTGCCATCCGCCGCCGGATAGCCCTCGATATACAAGAGGTCGTCCACGGCCGTACAGCCGAGCCCGAGAACGTCGAATTCTTCCGTCGAATTCCATGCCATCGCGGGCGCAGCCTCTCAGGGCCGGCGAAGGAGCAGCACCAATCCAGCGAGGATCACGCCAGCGGCAATTGCGCCCATGCCCAATCCGTATGTCCAGAGGCGACTCTTGGTATAAGAGCCGCTGCCTGCGGGTCCGGGATTGAAATCGCGAGAAACGGCCGGCGTCTGCGATTCCGGCTGACCGGCGGGCTCGGCCGTGCCCGGATCGTTCGCCGCCGCGGCAAGCTTCTCTCCGGAACCGGCCGGACTGGCCGGCGGATCGCCCGGCGCGTCGCTACTGGCCGATCCGCTCGCCGCCCCGGCGGCGGCTTTTCCTGTTGGCTGGGGCTGCCCTTGGTCCGCGACGGCCTGCGCCGCCGGGTCGGCGGGCATTTCGCTGTAGCCAAACAGGCCGTAAGGGCTGCTGCTGAGCGAGGGGTCGTTTTTCGCCAATTCGTCGGCGGTGGCCTCCCAGTCCCACTTGACGAGCAGGTCCACGCCCGGATTCTGTTCCTTGACCAGGCAGGAGCAGGCCCCAGCCAGGAAGCTGACGACTTCAACCAGGTTGTCAGGCGTGATTCCCTTGCCGATATAAGGTTCCATCGTTCGGCCACGTCCGTAGCCGGCAAAGATCATTGGCTGGTTGGCATATTCCTGGAGGTCCGGTTCCACGGCCATCAGCGCGCGAACAAAGAACTCCTCCGCCGGGTCCTTGCGTTCGACCTTGAGGACGGCGATTTGGAGTTTGCTCGGATTGGGGGCATCTTGCGGGGCGTTTTCACCAGCCGCGGCGCCAGGCGCCTCGAGCGGGAGTTCCTGTTCGACCGGAATCTCGCCCGCACTGGCCCGTTTGCACAACTCAGCCAGGGCTTGTTCGGCCTTCTTGTTCTCGTCCTCGTTGGGGCATGTCAGCAAGATCATCACGGCCGCATTGCCCTCGGCGAGCAACTGCCCGAACCGCTGCCGGGCTGGCGAATCGATCAAGTTGGCTGTGGACGCGGCGTCCAGTCGGCCGGCGAAGATCGGGGTCCCCCAGGGGGCGATTACGACATGGGCGGGCAACTGGCCGCCTTGGTGGGATTTCCAGGCTTCAACGACGAACTCGGGCAGGCGGTCCACTTGTTTCTTATCGGAGGCATTCACCAGCTCGATCTTCAGATTCGCCTGCGAAGGAAGGTTCTCCGTGAGCGTGGCAATTGCCTGGTTGACAGCGCCATCTTCGTCCGCGACCTTGCCATCGTGGAAGTAGAAAACGAAGAACGGGGCGCTTCGCCAGTTGTACATCGCGTAGCGGTACACCGGCGTGTTGCACGCCAATGCCAGTCTGGGCGTTGCCGCTAAGACCGCCAGCACCGCAATCGCCGCGGCTAGCCCGGCGGTTCGGATTCTGGTCCTGGATCGCTCGACAGCCACCCGCCCCTCGGCGGGCCTCGCCGGTTTGCTGAACATGCCATGGCTCCGCGGAGAATCATAAAAAGGAATGCACTTGTCCGCGCGCGAGTCCGCTTCTCGCACGCTTTCATTTATAGAGCCCGCCGGATCAAAAGGCAAACTCGACCGGCCCGGTGCATTTCACGCCGCGAGGACACGAAAAGCGCCGCTGCCTCCGGGTGAGTTCAACTCGGGGGGCGCGCACCTGGGCAAGTGGGGACCAGCCCCTGCAATCTGCCCTACGACGCCCGTCGGGCTGGAGACAAAATAGCGGGTCTTCTCGCGTTACTGCCGGCGGGTGGACCTGCCGCCCGGAGGCCGGAAGCAGTCCGGAAGGCCGGCGCGGCAGGGCTCTCGGCGGATGCGCTGCCGCTGGCCCTGCCCTGGGTCCAGTATCGCAGCATTTCGAGCCGCTGCATTCCCTTGGAATAATACAGGTCGCCAAGCGAATCGATCTGCCGTTGGTAGGCCTCGTGGCACAACTGGCGCCATTCGGGCTCCGGCTTGACGATCCCGATCAGCGAGAGCTCGGAGACGATCAAGTTGGCGACAAGTTGATGACCCTCGATCGAGGGATGGACGTCGTCGACCAGGTAGAGATTTCCGGGAATCTCGCCCTCGCTCATCCGTTCGTACATCCGGCGAACGTCGACGAGCGGCGTTCCCGTTTCCCCGGCGATTTCCAGAACCGCCTGGTTCATCGGCTCCAGAATTCGCAGCGGGCAGATGTCGTTCTCTTTCGCCGCGAGGTACTCTCTTCGGGCGTGCGCGAGGTCGCCCGCCGCATCGTAGCGTTTCGCCAAGAGATAATGCAGCCCGGCGTGCTGATCGTCAATCCGCAGGGCCTCGCCGAGCAACTCGATCGACCGCGCGCCGCCAGTCCCCCGGCTATCCGCCGCGGCGACCAGGGCGTCCCACCGGACAAGTTCCTCGGCCGTCAGTCCCTCGCGATGCTGGCTTTTAAAGGGCGGGCAGTCGCGCAGGTTGCAGACCGGATTGGCCAACACGAGGGGGACTCGTGCCTGGCGGCAAAGGCCGATCATGCGGCGGAGATTGTACTGGTAGTGGGCGATCACGTCGCGCCGCCACTTTTCGTCGCGCCGGTACTTCGCAAAGCCGCCGCGAAGACCCAGCAGCGCCTCGACTTCGTCGCCGAGAATCGGCCGCGACGGATCGCCCCGCTCCGGACCGGCCGCAAGCTGCCGCAACACGTGGCAGGTTCGCGTCCCCGCCAGCCGTGCAATCGGCCAGGCGAGGGCCTCCGGCATCCGCTTCAGGTGGCCGTAAGTCCGGTCTTCGAGAAACTCGTTCTGGCCGGTGTACAGCACAACAAGATCGGGCTCGTAGCGAAGCACCTCCTCCAGAATCGGCACGAGCCGATAGCTGGCGTAAGACAGGCCGCCGCAGTTGATTGTCTCCCATCGGCGCGAAGGATCGGCCGCCGCGAGGCCCAGTTCAAGGAACATCGGAAACGCCGATTCGGCTGCGAACGGCTCGCCCTGCACGGTTGAGCCCCCAAGGCAAAAAATCCGGAATTCGTCCTTCGGCTTCCTGGCCGCGAACGATTCCGGGCGGAAGAACCCCAGCCGCGACCTGGCCGTCTCGTAACGACTGCCGTCCGGGCTGAGAACAAACAACGGGTGAACCCCTCGAAAACCCACGAATGGATCGAACTGGTATCGCGGCTGCCCGACCCCAAACAGCCAGAGCCCGGCTTCCAGCAGGCAAAAGGGAGCCAAGGCAATCGCGATCGCTGCCAACCGAAACGCGATCGCTCGGCGCAACGACACGGGGCGTTTCCGGGTGGCGCTTCGGGGCATGTGGTGAAACGGCCTCAGGCGGCGCTGGGGGGCGAGTGGCGGGGCGATCGTCTTGGCGCGATCAACCCATTCAACCCCTCCAGTCTGTTCCGGCCCGGCCGCCGAATCAAGAGGGCATTCGGCCGCTCAAGGCGCGGGCGGTGCGGCCTTTTGCGGGCCTTCCACGTGCCATGCCTCCACCTTGCCGGGCGTGCTGACCAGGAGGACCGGCTTCCCGTCCCACGTGGCCGCCGCGATTCCCGCCAATTCGGCACCGTAGGCGAAGCTCTCGATCAACCGCCCGTCTGCGCCGACGACGCGGATCGTCCCGTCGGCCGTGGCGATCAGCCATTGTCGCGGTCCTTCGAGAAACAGGTTGCCCGCCACCACCGGCTCGATCTGC
>JAMOAF010000124.1 GCA_023621895.1 Planctomycetota bacterium | reverse complement strand
GATCTGTTCTGTGTAACCCTGAAGCAGCGTGCGCTTTTCCCATCCGAGACCGAGGGGTGGTAAACGAATGTCGGAGAAAGTAATTTCCGTGAGCACTGGAAGTAAGATTCGAACAACAAGCGCTGACCTCGGCTTCCCCATCTTCCTTACCGCCTACGACCCCTCGGACCTGCCCGGCTCCAGCCTGGACCTGCTGGGGCTGAACCGCAACCCGAACTTCCGCAACGCTCGCATCCGACTTCGTGCCAACCAGATTGCCGAGGTACAATCCCGCGATCATGTGCTGCTGTAGTGTCTCGACGTGGTTTTGGGCGCCATGGCTTTCCGGTTGAACGATAAGCACAAGGAAAAGCCGCCCGGCAAGCGGCGGCGAGGCAAACGCACGGTCGCCAAAGAATGCCTCTACAAACATATTCGAGCGCGAGTGTGCCAGTTCTACCCGCACTTCAACATCGGCGAGACCACGGGCAAGGGTGGTGACTGGGCGAACCTCTGGCGGCGCCCGTACCGCCACTGGAAGTTCGTCCCGGCGGAACACGAAAGAGATCCGACCAGGACCAAACCAAAAAATAACCCCGTGCTCTCTATGCCTTGCGGCGTGCGCCAAGTGGAACTTGGGGCTTCGGGAGCGACAGGGTCCAAAAGAGTTATCGGCCGAAGGAGACAGAATGTCAACCGGATTTTCGGGCGCACCAACCAGGCGCGAAGATTGTGGCCCTGCTTGGTCTGTCCGCGGGGAATTTCGACAATCTGATCCGCCCCCGTATGGGGGATCGCCGCCGCGGACCAGCGACTACCTCGGAACACACCGCTCGTGTCGAGTCGATCGGACCAATGATCTGCGATATCTACATTCGCACATCTGTTGCTCGCCTTCGAAGGTATGTGCAGTCCGAAGGCTTGGGAGTGAACCGGAGCGAAAGGCCGCCGCTACACGTTGCCGTAAGTCTCTGCGATAAGCCCGCATTCGCAGTTTCCCGCAAGATATCCACAATCCATTCTGGATAAGATTCTGGATATCTGGATATCCGATCCGGCGAAGATCACACCACCCAACAACAACTGACCCAGAATTTCTTCCCAAAAACTTCCAAGCGTTCAGAAAAACCCTTCCAAAATGTTTCTGGATCGGCATAATGCCCTCCATGGTTCTTCTGACACTTCACCAGAACGCGAGGCATAACCGCTGCCGGACCGCTTGCTTTCGCCGCCGGCGCGCTGGCCGATTTCCACTTCCCCTCCCATTTATGCAACATAGCACTTTCGGCTAGTGTGCAACTTACCGCTAGCCGCCCAAACGTAAACCCAACCCTGCCATCGACTTCCGCCCTGCCCCCTCGCCCGATCTTTTTCGCAACACCTGAAGTACGGCGCAAAAATAGCCGCTCAATTGCTGGAAAATGTCCCCCGGCGGCCCACTTATCACCGGTGCGGGCCGCGGCGCGCTGCGGCCAGAAGAAAGCACCCACCACCGCTATCCTTGGTGCCTGCCGCACGCGGAACGGAGGCGACCCGGCGGATCGCCAGATCGTCGTAAGTCCAATCGGGGCGAGAGGATTTGAACCTCCGACTTCCTGCTCCCAAAGCAGGCGCGCTGCCAGACTGCGCCACGCCCCGCACCTGGTGCGCCGATCCCGAGGGTCGGCGGGCCGAGTCTTTATCCTAGCCGGTTCCGCCCGCCGTGGCAATCGCTTTCCCCCCCGGCGCCGTTCGGGGCGCGGCGGTGGCGGCGGCCGGCCGGCGGTTCACAGGGCCGCCAGCAGGTGATTGAGAATGTCGCGGACGGAGATCACGCCCACGATCCGCCCTTCCGCTCCAAGCACCGGCAAGTGGCGGTAGCCGCCGAGGTCCATCTTGTGCAGCGCGAAGGCCACACGATCCGTCATCCCCACCGTCTCCACCGGCGCGGTCATGAACTCCGAAACCGGCCGGTCGGCCAATGCCGCCGCGTCCTCGTTCAACCGGCAAAGGGCGTCGCGCTCCGTGAAGATGCCCACCACCTGGCGATTCTCCACAATCACGGCCGAACCAATCGAGCGCGCCACCATCTGCCGCAGCACCTCGCCCACCGGAGCGGCGCCCGAGACCACGAAAGGTTCGCGCGGCACTAGGGCCTCGATCCGGTCCTTCATCACGCAGCGCTCCAGCCGCGTCGCCGGGCGGGGCTTCGAAAGCGGCGACAACGGCTGGCTGCACTTCTCGCACTCGTCGGCGCCGTCGATGTTCTCAAATCCGCAATCAGGACAAGTGATCATCGGGGGGGTCGGGGGAAAGGGTTCGGGGTTCAGGGTTCGGGGTTCGGGGTTCAGTTTTTTGCTTCCCAGCTCGTTCCCAAGCTGGAGCTTGGGAACCAGGCAGGGGTCAGGGTTCGGCTTTTCCCACGGTCCAGGTGTCGCCGCTGGAGAAGAGTCTGTCCAGATCGCCCGCACCCTGCGTTTCCACGGCCTCGTCGATCTGGCGGTTGAGCATCTCGTCGTACTTGGGGCGTTCGACGGCGCGGAAGACGCCGATCGGCTCGGGGAAGTCGGGGTAGTGCATCCGGCTGAGGAAATAGGCCAGGCTCGGCTCCTTGGCAGCTTCGTCGTGGACGAGCAGATCGCCTTCGCTGACGCCCTCGCCGAGCGTGACCACCTCCGGCTCCATGCCCGAGAGGCGGATGCCCTTTTCGCGATCCTTGCCGAAGATCATCGGTTTGCCGTGCTCGAGCTCGAGGATCGAATCGCTCTTGATCTTCCGGTCGGTGGCGTAGTCGAACGCACCGTCGTTGAACACGACGCAGTTCTGGTAGACCTCGATGAACGACGTGCCGCGATGTTCGGCCGCCCGCTCCAGGCACATCCCCAAGTGCTTCGTGTTGACGTCCACGGTCCGGGCGACAAACGTCGCCTCGCAGCCGATGGCCACCGAGAGGATGCGCAGCGGGTTGTCGATCGAACCCATCGGGCTGCTCTTGGTGACCTTGTTCAGCGGCGAGGTCGGTGAGTACTGCCCCTTGGTCAGCCCGTAAATCCGGTTGTTGAACAGCACGATGTTGATATCCAGATTTCGCCGGATCGCATGGATCAGGTGGTTCCCGCCGATCGACAGCCCGTCGCCGTCGCCGGTGATCACCCAGACGAACAGTTCGGGCCGCATGATCTTCAGCCCGGCGGCAATCGCCGGTGCGCGGCCGTGGATCGAGTGGATCCCGTACGTGTTCATGTAATAGGGGAATCGGCTGGAACAACCGATTCCCGAGACGAAGACGATCTTCTCGCGCGGCACGCCCAGCGCGGCCATCGTCTTCTTCATCTGCGCCAGGATCGCATAGTCGCCACAGCCCGGACACCAGCGGACCTCCTGGTTGCTGGCGTAATCGCTGGCGCTGAGCTTGAGCTGGTCGATCGCCGAATCGGTTGTCATGGCTAAGGGTTCGGGTGAAGGGTTCAGGTGAAGGGTTCAGGGTTCGGGGTTCAGGGTTCAGTCTTTACTTCCCACCTTGTTCCCAAACTGGAGCTTGGGAACCAGAGTGGCGCTGCTTGGGAACCGGCGCGGAATGCGAGCCGGAGGGGTCTTTGCCCTTCGGCATTCAGTCATTCTCCCGACATTTTTCATTCTTCATTTTTCATTCTGCATTCTTCATTCTGCATTCGGCCTCCGGCCTTCTCCCGCAGCCTGCCACCACTAGCTTCCGGTCTTCTACTCCAGCGCTCCGTGTATTGCCTCGACGATTTCGGTCACGGCAAAGGGGCGGCCGGTGATCTTGTTCAGGCCGGCGGCGTCGACGAGGAAACGCGCCCTGACGAGGGTGCGAAGCTGGCCGGAATTCAATTCCGCCACGAGCACCCGGCGGTAGCGTTTCACGAGCTCGCCGAGATTGGCGGGGAAGGGGTTGAGGTAGCGGAGGTGGGCGTGGGCGACCGAGGCGCCGTCGTTCCAAAGCTGGCGGACGGCCGTGGCCGCCGCACCGTAGGTTCCGCCCCAGGTGAGGAGCAACAGGGAGCCGGATTGCGGCCCCTCGACCGCCTGGTGGGGGATGTCGCCGGCGATGCCGGCGATCTTCCGCGCCCGCAGCTTGACCATCAGCTCGTGGTTGGCCGGGTCGTAGCTGACGGCCCCGGTCCGGTCTTGGGTCTCCAGGCCGCCGATCCGGTGCATTAATCCCGGGGTGCCGGGAATCGCCCAAGGCCGCGAGAGCCGCTCGTCTCGCGCGTAGGGCAAGAATGGCTCCCCGTCGGATGAACCGGGATGTGTCACCTCGATCTTCGGCAGCTCGTCGGTCCTGGGGATTCTCCAGGGTTCCGAACCGTTGGCCACGTACGCGTCGGAGAGAAGGACGACGGGAGTCATGTAACCAGCGGCGATCCGCCAGGCTTCGATGGCCACGTCGAAGCAGTCGGCGGGGCTCCGCGCGGCGAGGACCGGCAGCGGGCATTCGCCGTGCCGCCCGTACAAGGCCTGAAACAGATCGGCCTGTTCGGTCTTGGTCGGCAGGCCGGTGCTCGGGCCGGCGCGCTGGACATTGATCACGAGCATCGGCAGCTCGGTCATCACCGCCAGCCCGATCGCTTCGGACTTCAGGGAGACTCCGGGGCCGCTCGTGCCGGTTACGCCCATGGCGCCGCCGAAGGCCGCGCCGATGACCGACGTGACTGCGGCGATCTCGTCCTCGGCCTGGAAGGTGCGGACGCCGAAATTCTTGCGCCGCGCCAGTTCGTGGAGGATGTCGCTGGCTGGGGTGATCGGGTAGGTGCCGTAGAACAGGCGGCAACCGCTCCGTTGCGCCGCCGCCATCAACCCCCAGGCGAGCGCCAGGTTGCCGGTGATGTTCCGGTACCTGCCCGGCGGCAGGTCGGCGGGTCCGACGGCGAACCGCCGCGCAATCGCCTCGGTGGTGATGCCATAGTTATAGCCGGCGCGGAGCGCGTTCTCGTTGGCCTCGGCGATCGCCGGCCGCCGGCCGAATTTTTCCCGGATGAACCGCTCGGTCGGCTCCAGCGAGCGGTCGTAGAGCCAGAAGACGAGTCCCATGGCGAAAAAGTTGCGGCAGCGGTCGGCCTCCTTGGTCGAAAGTCCCGAGGACTTGACCGCCTCCCGCGTCAGCCGGGTCATGTCAACCTGGTGAAGCTGGTAGGAATCGAGGCTCCCGTCCTCGAGCGGGTTCTGCTGGTAGCCGGCCAATTCCAGGTCGCGCTTGCCGAACCCATCCTCGTTGACGATGAGGATTCCGTGGGGCACGAGATCCTGAAGGTTCGTGGCCAGGGCGGCGGCATTCATGGCGACCAGGGCGTCGACCTGGTCGCCGGGCGTGAAGATCTTGTCGGCGGCGAAGTGGATTTGAAACCCGCTGACGCCGGCCTTGGTGCCCCGCGGGGCGCGGATTTCGGCCGGATAGTCGGGAAAGGTCGCCACGTCGTTGCCGGCCAGCGCCGAGGTGTTGGTCAGTTGCGTGCCCGCCAGTTGCATCCCGTCGCCGGAATCGCCACAGAATCGCACCGTGGCCGCCTGCAAATCAACAACCGGTTTCACCCCGTCGGCCGCCGTCATTGTTTTCGCCCGGATCTCGTACATAAAGAAATGGAAACTGTTTTAAAGTCTTCAAAGTCCACCGCGCCACAAGAGAGCGCCGCAAATCAGCCGCGCTCCCGCGGCGTTGGCGGCCCCACTGCGCCGACGGCCGATCTCGGCGAACGTCTTCGGGTCAACGCTAGGGCCCCTCCCTCTCTCGAGTCGGCGGGCTGGCCAGCGGCGGCAGGTTGTAGACGGCTTGCGGGAAATGCTGGACGAGCAAGTGAACGATTCCCTCAACGTCGACCTCCCCGATCGGCCGATTGTCCGAATCGACAAGGGGCAAGCGCCGGTATCCATTCTCGGCCATCCGCTCGACAGCCGCTCCCACGGTGTCGGACGGGCCGACGGTCAATGGGTCCGGCACCATCTCGCGCTCGACGGCGACATCCAGATCGTGCCCGCCGGCGAGGAGCCTGAGGATGTCTCGCTCGGTGAGGATGCCCACGAGCCGGCCCTGGCGGCAGACCAGGACCGAGCCGCGCCGATGCTCTTTAAGAAGCCGCAGAACCTCGCGGACCGAGGCTCCCGGCGCAACGGATAGCGGCGGCCGGATGTCCACTTGGCCGATCGACTCGCCATTCAAGTTCAGCGCGCTTGGCGTCATTGCAGCCCGCCGCTTGGAAAAGAGACACTTGTCGCCGCCCGGAATTACTTCAACCACTCGCGGCCAGATCCGAAGCACGCAGCTTGCGCCGATCTTGTAGAAATGTATCCGCCCGCACGGGATTTGGGAACTGCCTCGCTGCGGCAGCGGCCATTGGTCGCCACGCCCTGATCGGGACACTTTGGCGAGTCTCGAGCTGTGCCGGGCATGTTTCGACAGCCAACGGCGTTTCGGGGGCGCGTGGTCCGACCTTGCCCGGCCGCTGGCAACGATCGCGCGGACACGCGGCTCGCCAGGCACGGCCACTGCATGAGTCGGCCGCACAGGACGCATCGCCTGTAAGGGCCGGAAGGATGGAAACCGGTTGGAACCACTCAGAAAAATAACCTGGGCAAAGACCGCCGAATGCGCGATATGGACCAATTGAACCCACGAGGGGGGTGATTCGAAGCTTATTCGAGCCCCCCTGCTCGGCTGGTCGAAAAAACGGTGGAGGCTCAGACGAAACGCCAAACAAGGCACGCACGATGTCGACCGAAGCAATTCAGATCGTGATTTTCCTCTTGTTCATCAGCGTCTGCCTGCTGGCCGGCTCGATTTCGGTTCGCCAAAACCATTGAACCGCATCGGGACGTAGGGTGGTCCAACGCGGGCCATTTCTTTGAACGCGGAATTGGTGGCACGCGCACTTTCGGGGCAGCTCGCGGTGGGGCGGCGCTGCCGTTTTGGCCGTGTGGAATCGCCCGGTTCCCGGCGGCCGCATCGGCGTCGCCGATCGGTTTGGGTTGGTCCGCTT
>JAMOAF010001056.1 GCA_023621895.1 Planctomycetota bacterium | reverse complement strand
CTTCGTAGCCGGTGGGGTTTCGCAAGATCGCCTGGGTGCGGGCACGGATGTCGGTTGCGATGCCCTTCAACTCGGGGTTCTGGGCCATGGCGAGTCCCGCGCGCTGGCGGAGCGTCTTGACGATCATCCGGCACTCCGCGACAAGCCCATCTTGCGCGCCTCCGATCGACGTGAATGCCCGCATTCGGGCATCACATTTTGCATAGGCGTCGTTGCCCATATAGGTTAAGAGTTCCTTGCGGAAGCCGGCGGCGTTTTCTTCCGCCTCCGCAGGTGTTCGAATCCGTTCACGATTGGCTTCGAAGAATTCGTCAAGCCTGCCATTAACCAGCAGCAGCTCGTCGAGAAACTCGGCATGTTCGGGATGGAGGCGTTTTTGCTCGTTCAAGCAAGCTCTCATTTCATGGCCGAAGGCGACGTACTCGTCAATCCGGCTGCGGACGTTGCGGATGAACGCCACGGCGGCGCCGAGATGCTCGTCGATCTCCGGCCCGTGTTTTAGCTGGGCGCCTTCTTTGTAAATGGCGTTGATCACGTCCCTCGCGTAGCAGGTGGCGACGCCGCGGGAGTTCCCCTTCTGGCCTTCGAGATCGAGAATGTACTGGCAAGGCCCTACGCCCAGCGTCATGCGGACCAGGTCCACTACCGTCAGCTTGTCGATGGGTGTGCTGAACGGCGCCGTGGTCGCCCGGTCGAGCGGGTAGATCACGGTCGGGCCGGAGAAGTTGTAGACCTTGCCTCCGCTTGTGTAACGCCGCTCGGCGAGCGGCTCCAGGTGCCCCCGGCCCTGGCTGTCAACCCAGCAGGGAAACACGAACAGGCTGAGCACGGGATTCCAACGCTTTCGGCCCGGTTTATTCCAGTCCCTGCCTCCCAGCTTCTCACCGAAGCTCTGCCCTTCCGTTGGGTCCTGCCCGAACCACGCCTGCATTGCGTACTCGCCGTCGGGTTTCTGGAGCAGCATTTCCCAACTGTCGTTCAGCTTGTCGACGGTGCTCCAATCCACGCGCCAAAGGGCGGCGAACGGCATCTTCCAATCGAGGTCGATCACCTTGCCGGCGTCGGCCAGGGCGACCGACTGCTGGTGCCAGATGCCTTTGTCGCGAAGCACGGCGATCCAGATGTGCGGTTTCTTCCCGTAGGAAATCTCCGAATAGGCGATCTGTCGCGGCATTGCATCGGACAGGGAGATTTCAATGTCGTTGTCGCGCGACTCGGAGACCGACATGACGATCGCTTCCCTGCCGGGCAGCATCGAGAGCACGAAGTTCTCGCTGGGCAGCTCCGCCCGGGATACGGGGAGCGTCGAAGCGTCCACCACAATATCATCGCCGAAGAAGTCGGGCAGAACGACGAACCGGCACGGCGCCCCCACCCGCAGCTTTTCGACGTCGCCGCCGGCCGTCGTCTTGACGAACGCCGCACCCGCGTTCAGCTCATACACGACGCGGCCGGTCTTTTCGCCCGACGAGCGCAGGCCGACCTCGATCGATACGTCGCTTCGCGTGTTCTCGCGAACGGCCAGCGAAGTCCGCACGAGGTCGACGCCATCGTCGCAGACCGGCTGCAATCGTGCGAGGAACTTCACTCGTTCCTCTTGACGGGAGAAGAGATCGACGTCCGCGGCGCCCGGGCGAAGCACGGCCACGATCTTGTCGTTCACGAGGACCGCGCAGCCGACGAAACGGTGCGTTGTCTCGCCCTCCTCCAGGCTCGACCACCCGGCGGTTTTGAGCGGCGACTCTCCCGTCGGCGCGGGAGCCGACGAGGGAGGCGCGTCGTAGACGTGCGTGAACGGCTCGACCACGGAAGCGGGTCCTACGTCCCCGCCAGAGGCAACTCCGCAGACCAACGTCAAGGTCGCCGCCAGCGAAGGCAGCAAGGACTTGCGTGAGCGCCCCATGGGCAACTCCTCATTTCGTGGCATGTTCTTCCCCCTGGTCATGCACGGCCCGCACGCAGCGGAATCCATAGGCTTCGTATCCGAAGCAAACATCGGCCAGCCCCGGCGCCTCGCCATATCGGGCGGAGGATCGGCAGCTCTCATCGCTCGTCTTCCAGCTCCCGCCCCGCAAGACCCGGTCCTCGCCGGATTCAGGTCCCGCCGGGTCCTGGGCCGGGCCGGCTTCATAGGCATCGGCGTAGTAATCATTACACCACTCCGCCACGTTGCCGTGCATGTCGTAAAGTCCCCAAGGGTTGGGCTGCTTCTTCCGCACGAGGTGCGTGCTGCCGCGGCTGTTTTTCTTGGACCAGCCAAAAGCGCTCAGCTTGCCCGGATCGTCACCGAACGAGTAGCGCGACGTGGTTCCTGCCCGGCACGCGCATTCCCATTCTGCCTCGGTGGGCAGCCGATATCCATCCGCTGAGAAATCACAGGACAACGTTTCCAGGTCATAGCACGGTTTGAAGCCTTCGCGCGTAGACCGCATGTTGCAGTACTGGACGGCGAGGTACCAGCTCACGCGCTCGACGGGCTTGGCCGGGTCTGGCCACTTCGACGGGTTCCGGCCCATCATCGTTTGGAACGACTCCTGGGTTACCTCGCACACATCCATGTAGAAGGAACCGACCCGCACCGTGTGGGCCGGCTGTTCGTCGTCCTCGCCCTGGTCGTCTCCCATGGGAAACTCGCCGCCGGGGATGAGCACCATTTCGATTCCGCTCTCGGTGCGGATCGTGGGAGGGACCGTCACATTCGTACCGGCCACGGTGGTCAGGGCGGACTCCGATTCGCGAGGCTGCGACCTCCGCTGACAGCCTCCCGCCACAAGACTCAGCAGAACAAACGCCACGATCACCGTTCGAATCGACATCCTGGCCTCCTTACGGGGGATCAAATCACACTTTATCGCTTAGTGCCTGGCGCCCTCGTGCCCGGCGGGATTGCGGAGCACTTGCTGGCTGCGGCGGCGGACCGTTGCCCGGTGATTCCGCGGCGGCCGACGAGCATGCCAGCACGGCAAGCAGCCCAAGCCACGAAATCCGCCGACATGAAAAAGACGCGACCATAATGGACCTCCTGGAAGACTCAGCGTCTACTTCGTTCCGAGCATCCGTTCTGCGCGGACCTGGACCTCGCCGGCCAGCGCCGCCTGGGAGGAATCGTCCTCGGCGAGCATGGCGGCCGACTGTCTGAGCCACCTTGCGGCCATCCGGCATCTGGCCAGGGCGCGATCCTCGCTGGCGCCGATCTGGCGAATCTCCGCTCCGAGTTTCTCACACGCAGACATGCTGTTCTTCCGACCGATCAGGACCACGACCTGCTCGGCCAATTGGCTGGCGAGTTTCGCCGGTGGAGGCGTTCTATTGGAAAAAGCCGCCGCGTCCCGCTCGATGCTCTCGCCGATCGACCTCAGCACGGGCGCCTTCTCGCCGCACAGGTTGCACACTTCCCGCCCGAAGCTGCCGTACTGCTCGATCCTCGCCTGGGCATGTCCGACGTGCGCGACCATCTGGTCCAGCAGCTCCCGGATTTCGTCGGCCGACTTCTTTTGCCGGTTGCGAGCGAACTGCTTTTCCACCCAGGTCATCACGTTGTCGGGCGTGGGGTTCGTCTCCGTGGCCAGTCCCTCCGTCTGGAGGATGTACTGGCAGGGGCCCACGCCGAGCGTGTTTCTCAGGATGTCGATCGGGCAGAACGTCGCAAGGGGTGTCTCGCGACTTCGGTCCAAGGCGTAGACCAACAGCGAAGACCGCCCAGCCGCAGCCTGCAACTCAGGGGCCAACCGAACTATGGCACGGCCGCCTTCAAAGCAGCACGGATAACCCGCCACAGCGGTTTCCGACGCGGCCGGTCCGTCTTTCGAGGCGTCTGGGTCATGGAAGAACCAGGACGTCGCGGCGCCGCCAGTCCGGAGCAGGTCGGCGCGCCACTTCGCCGCAAAGGGCGGCTTCCAATCCAGCGCCGCCGCCCCGAGGGCGTCTTTAGTCGCGAGGACCTGTTGATGCCATAGCCCCGTGCCGTCGAAGCACGCAACCCAGATGCTCTTGTCCTTGTCGGCCTGGATCTCCCAGCCCGCGAAAGCCGCCGCGCCCGGCGTTTCCCGCTCTTCGTCCGCTTGCCCCTCCTCACGAAGTCCCGGACCGGATCGGACGGCGACTGCCTGCTGCCGGCTTGACTGCCACACGCACATCACTTCGGCAGAGCCCTGATCCGACAGGCCGAGGCAAAAGTTCTCGGCCGGCAGTTGCAACCGGGGCCGCGACAAATCCTCGGAGCCGAACACCATGTCGTCGCCGAAGAAGTCGGGGACGACTACGTAGCGGGCCGGGCAGCGGACCAGGAGCCGATCGACGCCTTTACCGGGCTGGGCTTCCACAATCACCTGGCCCGCCGTGAGCCGATACCGCAGTTCGCAGGTGTCGCCGCCGGGCGTCCTGAACGTCGCGGTCAGCATCACGGCGCCGAGGTTGTTCTCGAGGACCGTCGCGTTCACAAGGACGCCAGGCTCGTCGCCGGACGCCGCCAGCGGCAACAACGCGGCACGCATCTTGGGGGCGGCGGCCGTCTGGCAGTAGACCTCGGCGCCGGCGCCGCGCCGGCGCAAGACGACGATCACCCGATCGTTCAAAAACACCGCGTCGCCCCGGAACTGGTGCGCAAGACCGTCTTCTGGCACGACCCTCCAGCCGGACTTGGATGCAAGCCCCGCTGCGTTCAGCGGACCGGGCGAAGAGGAGCCGGTATCGAACAGCCAGGTGGCCGGCGTGCCGGGTTCGTAGTCGGCTCCTGCTGCCTTGCCACGGAGACAGACCTGTGTAAACGCGATCCATAGCAGCGCGATGGCGAGTGTCGTGCTTTTCATGTTGATGCGCTAGTGCCAGTCGGGGTTCATGTCGGAGTTACCTTCCGTGAGCAGCGCAGGCGTGCCGCCTTGCGCCGGAATGATATACAGCTCCCAGGGACCGCGCTCCGACGCCCCCTGGCAATAAACGATCGATTTTCCGTCCGGGCTGAACCGCCCGTAACGTTGCACGCCGCCGAAGTACGTCACGAGTCGGTTTTTCGTGCCGTCGGGGGCAATCGTCGCGATGTGCGTTTCGGTCTCATAGACAATCCGCGTTCCGTCGGGCGACCAGTGCGGCTCGCACGCCCCTTGCTTGTCGTAGACCTTCGTGGGTTGCCCTCCTTCGGAGTCCACGAGGAATATTGCGTTGCCGGCATCCCAGCGGCAAGCGAATGCGATCCGTTTGCCGTCCGGACTCCAGGCCGGCCCGGAGCAGTGCGGCCAATCGGCAGGGCTGATGCAACGCTCGCCGCCCCCCACCAGATCTCGCACATAGATCCGCTCCTGCCGGCGAAACGCTATCCGACGGCCGTCAGCCGACCACTCGGCCTGGTCCCCGTCACAAATTCGCTCGGGCTTGTTGCCGCCGAGCGAGAGCTTCCAGAGGCCCACCTCTCCGCCGCGGGTGGAGCTGAAGAGGATCGACTTCCCGTCCGGACTGAAGACCGGATCGACGTCGTTCTCATCGGGGGTTGCCTCGGTAAGCGCGCGAAGCCCCGACCCGTCGGGCCGGACGCTCCAGATCCGCCAGGGGCCGGATCGATCGCTGGAAAAGACGATCAGCCCTGGGGCCACCGCCGAGCTTGAATCCGCCGGTTCCGCGGCAAGAGCGGCCGGCACGCCGAAATACAACATCAGGGCGACTACACTTCCAACGCGAAAATTTTTCATGCGACCTCCCGGGCATTGCCTGCCTGTGCTTGCACCTTCGCCTCGCGGCAACCGGCGCCTTGACGGCCCGTCCCGCCGACTATTGTTGTATCCTCTGGCAACCGGCGTCTCAAGACGAGGTGGAGCGGACGAAAAAACCTCGACGCCGCGCCGTGCTTTCCGGCACGAGATTCAACCGTGTCCGTTGGTCCGTTCCATGATCGCATCACCGATTTTCCGCCGCAGTTGGTTCTCGATTTCGGCGGCAGGTCTTTTGCACGCCTTGCTGAAGCAGGGCCGTGTAACAAGTCGAGCTGAGTGCCTGACTCGGAAAGCCCCAAATTGCCGTGACTGGGAAGAACACGCGATCCCGATACGCGACGCCATGTTCGTTCCCGGTGCGTGCGTGCCACGGGAGCTGCAAGTCCGGCGCCTGCGGCTGGTCACGTCGGTCTGTTTGCAGGCGACGGTGCGGCCGGATACGCCGCCGCCGGCTTCGGCTGCACTCGGGTACCGGGCGGAGCGAGGGGCGGTTGCGGCGCTGGTGCGCCCGATTGCTGGCCGGTTGGCAGCGGATATAATGCGGCGAAACAGGACTTAAGCTCGGTGACAAGGGCGATCAGTTTCACCCGGTTTCCCCGCTTAGACTCGATGCCGTATGCGGGAAACAAAATGCCGATCAGTTGATCAGTTTATCATCGACGGAAAGGAGCACGCAGGGATGAACGGGTTGCGTCGAATCGCGATTAACCTCGTAGCGGTCGCGGCCCTGGCGGCCGGGGCAGCGACCGCGCAAGGGCAAGACCAGGAGTTGGCGTCCGAAATCAGCGACGTGTTGCTGTTCGATACCGGTACGGCTCTGGCAGGTGAGTTGCCGAGCGCGGCACTGGCCGAAAAGGCGGGCTGGGTGAAGGTCGAGGAGGACGCGGCGCCCGGCCAGCTCAAGGGGGATGCCGTCTTCCTGAACGGCCGAATCGCCGTGGTTCTGCGCAAAAGCGCGGCCGGGGCGGAGATCTATTCCCATTCGGTGAAGGGGTGGCAGCGACGGGCCCTGCTTGCGCCGGCGAAGGCGGAGAAGGCCGTGCGGCTGCGGGCTGTCAAAATATTGGCCAGCAGTCCGGATGCGGCGTCCGTCGAGGGCGTTTTCGAGAGTCCGGGCGGCGAGTCGCTTGGCCTGCGCTATGGGCTCGCGCGCGGTCAGATTTTCGTTGAGGCCAAGCCGGGAGAGGGGGCAGGCAAGGTCCGGATCGAGGCGCCGTCCCGCTTTGGGGTCATCCCGGATTTCTTCGCGGATGAT
>JAMOAF010001080.1 GCA_023621895.1 Planctomycetota bacterium | reverse complement strand
ACGAAGAAAAAGACGGTCGCCGCGCCGAGTATGAAAAGGCCCAGGCTCATCGGCAAAAAAATGTGGACATATTTTTTCTCATGCGAATACAAGCCCGCGGCCACGAAAGACCAGACCTGGTAGAAGACCCAGGGGCTGGAAAGAACAAGCCCCACGAGCAGGGCAGCTTTGATGTAGACCGAAAAGGGTTCCTGGACGTTGAAACTCTTGGGCGTAATTCGATCATCCTCTTCCAGACGCCGCCATAAGATGACTTCCTTAAGCCCCTTTGATTCCTCGCCCGATGCCGCCTCCGCGGCGACCGCCCCGGCCGGCGGGGCGCCGTTTGAGGCCTGATCCGGCGGGCCAGTGGACTGGGGCTGGGATTGCACGCCAAGCTGCCGAGCGATCTCTTTCGGATTGATGAGAAAACGCTCTGGCAGCAACTGCTCATCCCTGACCACCGTGGCGATATCCTTCGGATATCCGAGCCCGGTCAGATAGTCGATCTCGTCGGCGACCCTCTTTTCTGATTGCCGGACGTAGTATTGGAGCATCGCGTTTCGGAGCGGCGCCTGAATCCAATCCACCACGTATTCGGCGGCAAAGATACCGATGACGAATCCGATTGCGATCCCCACCAGCGCCCGCCAAAGACAGGTTCGCAGTTCCTCGAGGTGCTCTCCGAAGGTCATCGTCGAGTCTCGAAACAGGTCTTCGTCGGTGCGTTTTCGCGGCATATTCGTGGATCGGTGAGGAAAGGGGGGGTGGGAGAGAGGCCGGGCCCGATGTCTGTCGAGTCTGCAACGGGAATAGGATGCCGCAGGGGACGTCGGACTGCCCAGCCAGCCCCTCTGATGTGCCTTCCCGGCGGTGGCCAAAGTTCTTATGATACCAGCGACACCGCTAGCCCACAACGAACATGCCCCCCGGCGGACCGGTGCGCTCGAACGATTGCTTC
Source organism: Planctomycetota bacterium (assembly GCA_023621895.1). Lineage (GTDB taxonomy): Bacteria > Planctomycetota > Planctomycetia > Pirellulales > Thermoguttaceae > JAAYCB01. The sequence continues at coordinate 6,023 of JAMOAF010001080.1, read as the reverse complement.
GGCAGGCCGTCGAAACCGGCGGCATGGCGGGTCAACCTGATCCGGTAGACGAGACGACGATTGATGATCGCACTGTATCCCCTCCGGTTTCACCCAATCTACAAGGAGTACATGTGGGGGGGACGCCGCTTTGGCCCCATCCTGGGCCGCGACTTGGAGCCCGGCAGAATCTACGCGGAGAGCTGGGAAATAGCCGACCATCCCCAGGGGCGCAGCACGGTGGCGGCCGGCCCTTTGCGGGGCGAATCGCTCTCCGACCTGATCGCCAGCCGCGGCCCGGCGATCCTCGGCAGGCATGGGCCGATGCCTCGGTTTCCGCTGCTCTTGAAATATCTTGACGCCCAGCAGCCCCTCTCGCTCCAAGTCCACCCCGACGACCGTTTGGCCGCCGAAATGGGGCTGCCGGACCCAGGCAAGACCGAAGCCTGGTTCGTCCTCGATGCACAACCGGGGAGCCTGCTGTGGGCCGGACTGGCGGAGCCAACCGATCGGGCAACCGTCGAGAAGGCAACGCGTCGCGGCGAGCTCGAGAGTCTTCTCCATCGGGTTGAACCCTCGCCGGGCGACTGCCTGCTGATTCCCGCCGGCACGGTCCATGCCTTGGGGGCCGGGCTCCTTGTGGCCGAGATCCAGCAGATGAGCGACAACACCTTCCGCCTCTCCGACTGGGGCCGCGTCGGCCCGGACGGCAAACCCCGCCAGCTTCACCTGGAACAGGGATTGCAGGCGATCGATTATCGCCGAGGGCCGATCGAGCCGACTCGCGGCCGACCTGCCGGCCGGCCGGGGGTAACCCGGCTGGTCGAGTGCGACCAGTTTGTTCTTGAACTCTGGCGGCTGGAGGAGGAGAGCCGGATTGGGGGGAACGGCGGCTGCGTGATCGTGACCGTTATTGAGGGGCAGATTGAGGTCGAGGGTGATGTTGTGCCGCCGCTCCGGCTCGGACAAACGATCCTGTTGCCGGCGTGCTGCGGGCCGTTGCGGATTTCTCCGCTTGGCGCAGGCGCTGCACGTTTCCTGGCCGCTCAGCTTCCATAGCCGCGGTCAGCCTTTTCGTTTGTCGGGTTTGTCTCTATAATCCCCGCCTTCCCTTTGCCCCTGAGGCGTGGATTCCTCATGGCGGTTGGAGATCAACGATGAGGATGGTTGCGGAGTCCCTGATCCTTCTGACGCTTGCCGCCGGCGGCTTCGGCTGCCGTGGAATGCACATGCCCCGCCTTCAGGGACCGGGCACGGCGCCCTATCAGCGCGGCATCGCCGAGCGGTTCGATCCTTATCCGGAAAACGACGTGGGACCGGCCGTGGTTGGCGGCCGGCCGCGCGATTTCGATCGGCCGGCCGCGGAGCCGGTTCGAGCCGGCTGGATGCGCCAGCCGCCCCCCAGCAGCGGCTTGCCGCCAGGCGCGCCTTGACGTTCGCTTGAGCGAGCAGGAGCGGTTCTTGTCCGGCCAGTGCAAACCCGCCCTCGCGGGTGGTTCCTTTCTGGGAAGGTGAAAACCGTGGCCGCCACCGGCCCGCGCTGTTTTCAGGTTTTGTTGCGAGTCGGACCAATTGGCGGTCGCGAGTCTCTGTTTTCAGCACGCCACGACGCGGTACCGGTGAGACCAAAGACCCGTGGCCGTCTTTTGCGGCCCGTCCCGAAGGGACATCCCTAAGCCAGCCCAGGGCGGAGCGCGGCGAGTGAAACGAGCCGGTGCGCAGCCCTGGGGCAGGAGACGCCTCAGACCCTGTCAGCCCCAGCGGGGCGGCCCTAACAAAAAGGCCAAAAGCATGGCTCAATCGTTGGCCAACGTGCTTGTCCACATTGTCTACAGCACCAAGCACCACAAGCGGATCTCGTTCCAGGACGAGTTTCGGGCGCACTGCCCAAGGCATGGGATCGCACTCGATCAGCGCTATGCCTGGGATTGACCAGCGCGGTCATCCGCTTCCTTAGGACCGCCCCGTTGGGGCTGGCCGCGTTTTGCGCGGCTCGCGACCCAGGGTTGCACCCTGGGCTGGCTTAGGGGTGTCCCTTCGGGACGGGGCGGGCAAACGAATTGGGGTATGGCGAAGTCAAAACCTTAGCCGTCACCAGCCCGGCGCTGTTTTCAGTGCCACCAAAAGACAACCGTGGAACAAAACGGCCAAACCAGAATAGACCAGTTTTCACCTCCCCAGTTCCTTTCTCTTTTATGGGTGGCCCCTTCTCCACCGGGCTTCATTGTTCGACGGCTTCGCCGTAGGGGATGGGATAGCGACCGGTTGCCATCAACACCTCAGACTCCCATGCCCGACGCAAGCAGGATCGTTTCATGAACCGCCAGGTCGTGCGACGGCGGATAGGGATTGTTGATCTCGCCACGGATCACTCGGGCGAGCTCGATCAACTGGTCGTCGTAACGGCCGGGCATTTGCGGCAGCTCGACTTCCTGGTAGCCGCGGCGGTAAGGCCCGCGGGCTTCATCGAGCGCGAGCATCATCCGCGGCGGTTCGAGCGGCCGGATGTCCGCCGTGCCCCGATCGCCGCAAACGACAAACTGTCGCCGCTGCATCCCCTCGACCTCGACCAAGGCGCTGCGCACCGTGCAGGTGGCTCCGGGATACTCGAGCACGGCCAGCATGTTGTCGGCGAGCTCATCGCCCTTGCCCGAACGCGTGCGGCGGACAAGCGGCGTCACTCGGCTCGGCCTGCCCATCGCCGCCACGATCGCATCGATCAGGTGGCAGCCGAGTTCGAACATCGATCCTCCGGGCATTCGAGCGAGCTCCGCGCGCTCGCGGTCCGAGATGAGCTTGCTCATCACGGCATCGATCTCGAAAACGCTGCCGAGCCAGCCTTCCCGCGCTACGCGGAAGCAAAGCTGGAAGGCCGGGTTGTTGCGAAACATGTAGCCCATCTGGACGGCGAGCTTCTTCGCCCTAGCGGCGTCGAGCAACCGGCGAAAATCATCCAGTGACGCGCCGGCCGGTTTGTCGAGGTGCATGTGGAGCCCGGCGGCAGCGCAGCGTGCGGCCGTGGGAACCAACTCCGGTACGGTCGTCTCAACGGCCACCGCTTCGAGCCCCTGCGTGCCGAGGAGCTCGTCTTCAGTCATCCATTTCAGGTCCCGGTAGGCGGCCTGCCCCTCCGCTTTGCGGCGCAGCTCGGCGTCGGTCTCGACAATGCCGACCACCTCGTAGTCGTCCGCCAGTTTCCGCAGCGTGGACATCTTCCCCGACGCGTGCGCGTGCCCCGTGCCGATCTGGCCGACCTTGATCTTGCGTCGAGACTCGGCGGCCAGTCCGCGCGCGTGCCGCAGCGGCACGGATGCCAAGAGCGAGCCGACCGCCGCACTGCCCGCGGCCTGAAGGAATTTTCGGCGATTTGTGAAGTCCATGAGCAGCGCCTCCGAGTAGGGTGAGACAACCGGGACAGTTCCCGCGAACGAATGCTGACCGCCCAACATTGTGGCGCGCCCCGCGATGCGAGGCAACAAGCCTGCGCGGCGGCCGGCTGCCGCCGCTTCGCGTCAAGAGGACTTGCCTCGGTGGCCCGCGGCCCCGGAACTGCCCGGCATCTCCGCCGCGGGCGCCTTGTCATGACCGCGCTTCTTTTCGCCCGACTCGCGGACGGGAAACGCATCCTTGCCGTACTGGTCGGCCACTGCCCGCAGTCCCTTGAGCAACCGGCGGATCTGCTCGTGAATCTGGAACGTCTGGCGGACGACGACCACCTTGGCGCCGCGATACTCGAGCGGGGTGATTGCACCCGGCCCGCCGACGGCGTCCCAATTCTGCGGTTCGACGTTCGACCTGATTGCCTCGATGAGCGAGTCGAAATCCTGGCCCGCCTGGCCGCCCGGCGTGTGGAAGGCCACCAGATCGGCGACGTCGTAGATTCTTGTCAGCAACATCTGCTCCGCCGCCTCGTGAGTGGTGATCAGCTTTCCTCGAGTGCCTGGAGGATAGCCTCTTCGCCGGTTCTTATCTCCCGCGACTTTTCGCCGGCACGGACCGGCGCGATCAAGATGGCGGTTGCCAACAGGGCCATCCCCCAGTCGAGGACCACAAACATCGAGGTTCTTCTGGACATGACATTTCCTCCTGCGGACTTGGACGCCGATCGCCAACTGGCCACCCCCGGCACGCAGAGAAGTCGCCCCCAAAACGTGAGTCTACGCCGCCGCGGCAAGCAGGACAACGATTTTGCGCTGCCCCCGGTAGAACGGAATTCACTCTTCAATCGTCACCGCGGCCAGCACCGGGGCCGCGGGCGTGCCGAGGTCGCGGAATAGGATCGCCTCGACCGGCGCATTGCGCAATTCCACCCCGAGCACGTTCAAATGCCAAGGTTCGCCGCGGAGACCGGCGGCCACCTCGTCGGCCGAGGGGCTCGCGGTCCATTCGTCGATCGTCCGGCCGGTGATAAGTGGCACGATCTGCCGCTGGCCGCCGGCATAGCAAATGACGTATTCGGCCACCGCCCCCCAGGGCCCCGTGCCGGGATCATTGGAACTCCAGCCGTGGACGTTGCCCAGAAAAAACGCCCTGCGCCCCGAGCGCCCGACCGGGATGCGAACCTCCGTCGGCCACTGGCGGTCGGCCGGCGCTTGCGGCGAATGCAGCACGACCAGGCCGCGCCCGCCGTTTTCCTGCGGATCGATGATCGCGAAGGGGACGCCGCCGGCCTGTTGTCTGCCGGTCTGCAACCCGGTGAAGAGGAACTTGCCCGGCCTGGGCACTCCGAACGGCGCGGTGAAAGGATCGGTGTTGGCCACCGCGCGAAGATCGATCGCCGTGCACCGATCCGGTTCAACTTGTCCCTCAAGGGGGAAAACGACCAGGCCGGGGATCGGCCGGGCCGCCGGACCGGCGGTCTCATAATAGCGCTTGACGATAGCCGGAAAATCCCAGCGCTGTTTCTGTTCGGAGCGCGCGGCGAGCTCGACGCCCGGCGGCATCGCCAGCGGTGTCCGCGACGCCGGCAGGTGCAGAACGGTCCGCCGCGGCGGGCGGCGCGTGGGAGGATCCAGCGTCACTTCGACGCCCCGAGCGGTCCCTCGGACCCGCAGGCTCATCTCGCCAAAATGGGTCGGCGCGCGGCGGACCGCAATCACCTGCCCCTCGCCAAGCCACCAGTCGGCGGCGGCCGGCAGCAGGTGCAGCTCGTCGCCCCGCTCGTCAATCAGCATGTGGCGGAGCATCAGCGCATAGTTCGACGCGCCGGTGACGTGCGGGATCGTGTTGCTCCAGGCGAATCGGCGCTCGGGGAAGATGCCCTCGGGAAACGCGTGGGCGGCCGTCGAGTGGAGCAGATACCAGTAGAAGTCTTCGACGACCTGGGCATGATCGCCCCGCCGCAGCGAGGCCATCGTGGTGTAGGCCGACATGTAGGGATGGATCGCCGGCGAGCCGCCAAGCCACTGGATCGTGCCCTCGATGAACCCGCCGCCGTGGACCCGCCGCGCATGGTCGATCGTGGCGACCACGCGCGGATCGTCCGGCTCGAACAGCGCGGTCGGCCAAAGCGTCTCCGTGTTTCCCCAGTGCGTGCCGGCGAGTTCCCAACTCGGCGGGAAGTGGTTGCACCCCACCCTCCGCACGGCCGCATCAATTGCCGCGCGGTACCGGTCGGCCTGGTCGTGAAGCTCCGCGGCTTCGCTATTTCGCCCAAGCTCGCCGGCCGCATCGGCCGCGCACAATAGCCCGCGAAGGTTCCAAATATCGTAGCCGACGATGTGGTGCTTGCCGTCCCAGAGATATTCGCCGTCGGCGGGCGCGGCGGGCAGCAGGCCGGCAAACGGGCCTTCGGTCGTCTGGCGAGCCTGGATGGCCCAATCGGCCGCTCGGCGCATCTGGGGATAGGCCGCCTCGAGCCACGCCCGATCGCCGGTGATCTTGAAATAATGCCATAGGACCCAGAGGGCCTGGCCGTTGGCGTCGAACTGGTCCTTTTGGGTCTCGAACCGGCCGTCGCCGCGTTGCCGGGCGAGATAGGCCTCGACGGCCTTTCTTGCCGGGCCCCAGAGCGCGGCCTCCTCCAGCTCCATGAGCTGGTAACC
>JAMOAF010000883.1 GCA_023621895.1 Planctomycetota bacterium | reverse complement strand
CCGGCTGGTAGGTTCCATCCGACTGGAGCCGGCGGGCTTTGACGTTGTCGGCGAAATAAGTCTCCAGGATGCCGATCAGCCGGCGGCGAACCGTCTCGCTGATGACGGGGAAGACGATTTCGAGGCGGTTGTCCAGGTTCCGCCGCATCCAGTCGGCGCTCGACAGGTAGACCTCCTCGTGGCCGCCGTTGCGGAAATAGAAGATTCGGGCGTGCTCCAGGTAGCGATCGATGATCGAGCGGACTTCGATGTTCTCGGAAACGCCTTTGACCCCCGGCCGCAGGCAGCAGATGCCCCGCACGTTGAGCAGGACCTGCACCCCCGCCTGGCTGGCGCGATACAGGGCCTCGCAAATCTCCGGATGTTCGAGCGAGTTGACCTTGGCCATGATCAAGCCGGGCATCTCGGGTGTCGAGACCTCGATCTCGCGTTCGATCAGTTCGATGAATCGCTCCTTGAGCCGCCGCGGCTCAACGGTCAGCCGCGACCAGCCGACGGCCTCGGAATAGCCGGTCAACAAGTTGAAAAACGCCGCCACGTCGGCCGCCAGCTCGCGGTTCGAGGTGATCAGGCCGACATCGGAATAGAGCCTCGCGGTGCTGTCGTTGTAGTTTCCGGTGGCCAGGTGGACGTAGCGTTGGATGCGGCCCGACTCGCGGCGGACAATCAGCAGTGCCTTGGCGTGGGTTTTCAGCCCGGCGATCCCGTAGATCACGTGGCAGCCGGCGTTCTCAAGCTGGCGCGCCCAGCCGACGTTCGCCGCTTCGTCGAAGCGGGCCTTCAATTCGACCAGCACGGTCACCTCCTTGCCGTTTGCCGCCGCGCGCTCGAGGGCCTTGACGATCGGGGAATTGCCGCTTGTCCGGTAGAGGGTCTGCTTGATCGCCAGGACGTCGGGGTCCGCGGCGGCCTCCTCGACGAGTTGGACCACCCGATCGAACGTCTCGTAGGGATGGAAAAGCATCACATCCTGGTCGCGGATCGTCTGCCAGATGTTCTCCGACCCGATCAGGTCGCGGGGAGTCTGGGGAGGCCAATCGGCGTCGGCGAGCGACTCGAACCGGGGCATCGCCACGAGCTGCCAGAGCGCCCGGGCGTCGAGCATGCCGTCCACCTCGTACACCTCCTCGGCGCGGAGGCCGAGCCATCCCTTGAGCCATCGCAGCAGCTCGGGCGCCACCCCCGCGGAGACCGCGAGCCGGACGGCGCCGCGGCGGCGGCGCGCGATCACCGCCTCTTCCACGACGGTCAGCAGATCGCTGGCGTCGTCGTCCTGGATCGCCACGTCGGCGTCGCGGGTGATGCGGAACTGCGTCCTCGAGACCACCTGGCAGCCGGGGAACAGCAATTCGGCGTGCTCGGCGATCACGTCCTCCAGCCGCGCCAGGTGCACGTCCGACTCGCAAGGCAGGTGGACGAACCGCGGCAGGCGGCTGGGGACGGGCACAACCGCCACGCGATTCTGCCGGCCCTCCTCCGTCTCCACGAGGAGCTGAAGCGCCACGTGAAGTTGCAGCCCGGGTAGCAGAGGCTGCGGGTCCAAATCCTCCAGGGCCATCGGCGTCAGCACCGGATGGAGCTCGCGGGTGAAGAAGCCGCTCAAATACTCCCGCTGCTCCGGCGACCAATCGCGGGGCTCAAACACGCAAAGCCCGTGCTCGGCCAACTTGCCGAGCACCTCGCGAATCCCCGCCGCCTGCTCGGCGACCATCCGGTGCACGCGCTCTGATATCGCCTGGAGCTGCTGGGTCGGCGTCATCCCGGCGATGTCGCGCTTGCGGACCTTCGCCGACCGCTGCTGCATCAATCCGGCCACGCGGATCATGAAGAATTCGTCGAGGTTGGCGCTGACGATCGCCAGGAATTTGAGCCGCTCGAGCAGAGGCAATTCGCCGTTCAGGCCCTCGCGGAGCACGCGGTCGTTGAATTCGAGCCAGCTCAGCTCGCGGTTGATGTACAGCTCCGGCGATTTCAAGTCTGTCTTGGCCATCTCTTCTCCGAACGAGCCCGATCGCCGATCATTTCCGGGATTCGGCTCTAAACCTCTTCCAGGCGGATCTTCATCCCGTAGATATCCTCGAACATCGCGCCTTTGTCGGCAATCGCCTTCCGCTCCAGCCCCAAGTTGTTCACCCCAGGCACGGTGATCACCAGGTCGTCTCCCTGCCGCTCGAAGCGGAGCGACTGGACATCGCGAATCTGCCCGCGGCAGATGGCGTCCGCCGCCCGCAGCAGCGCCGCCAGCTTGCTGATCATCACGCGCGACTCGCGCGGCAGGCTCATGTAGTCCATGTGCGCGGGTTTGGGCCCGCTGCGGCGGTGGTAACGGGCGATGTGGGCCACGATCTCGATCTCGCGCGGGCGGAGGCCGAAGATTTCCGAATAACGGATCAGGTAGAAGCTGTGCTTGTGGTGTGAAGCAGCCGCCACGTAGCCGCCCACTTCGTGCAGCAGCGCCGCAACCTCGAGCAGCAACCGCTGCCGCGGGCCGAGCCCGTGGTCCGCCTGGAACTCGTCGAACAGCCGGACCGACAGCCGCGCCACGTCTTTGGCGTGCTGCCGGTCCACGCGGTACTTTTCCGCCAGCTTCGTGGCCGAATGCAGCGTCCCCTCGGCGGCTTGCGCGTCCTCCTCGCCCGATGCGTTGCGCGCCAGGTCCAACAGCAGCCCGTCGCGCATCGAAACGCGCGAAACGAACATCGATTCGGCTTTCGTCCGCCGCAGCAGCGACTGGTACACCAAGAGCGCCGGCGTCAACGTCTGCGCATCGGCAATCGGCAGGCCGTACTTCCGCGCCGCCTGCTCCACCGAGAGGCGCCGGCAGGCCGAGACGAGCTTGTCGAAATCGGCGCCCGAGACGCGGTAGAGGTCCTGCGAGGCGGTCGCCGCGCCGATCTTGCGAGCGGCAAAGCGGACGTCGCCCCCGACGGCCACCAGCGAGCGTATCTCGTCGAGCCGGACCGAACCCTCGGCGGCGCCGACCGCCTTGCTGATGTGCCGGCTCAACACGTCCGAGGAGCGATCGGCCGACTCCTGCCCCGTCGGAAACATCTCCTGGAGCCGAACCGAACCGAGCCGCAGACTGAGCGAATTGGCGATCTCCCCCTCTTCAAGCACGATCAGCAGCGTGCTCCCCCCGCCAACGTCGGCGATCAGCGCTCGGTCGCGGTTGACCACCGAGTCGGCCGGCACGGCGCGGCGGACGGCCGAGACGGTCAGGCTGCTCTCTTCCGACGTGCTGATCACCTCCACGTTCAGCCCCGTGGCCATGAAGACGCGGTCAAGGAACGTGTCGCAGTTGATCGCCTCGCGGACCGCGCTGGTCGCCACGGCGCGGATTCTCTCAACACGGTAAAGATCGAGCATCTGCCGGTAGTCGCGGAGCACGGCCAGCGCCGCGCTCATGCTCCGGTTGCCCAGCCGGCCCCGCCGGAAAGTGTCCTGGCCCAGCCTCACCGCCCGATGCAAACGCTCGATCGTCTCGATCTGGCCGTCGGGCAACACCTCGGCGATCACCATCCGCACCGAGTTCGACCCCATGTCGATCGCCGCCACGGTCCTCGCGCCGACGGTGTTCTCTGCTGCCGACTGACTACCCTGCATCGAGACGTCCGCCTTGTTCGTAAACCAGCCCCGCACCTTGCCCGGCACGCGCCCCCCTCGCGCCGGCAAGGGGGCCCTCCGCCCTCCGTTGCCGCCGTGGCTCAGGTCCAGTTCTCCGCCGAGGCATGGAGGACCGGCTGGGGCGCGATCCTCGCCAGCCGCTCCTTGTCCCCGCCCGACTCCTCGCCCCGAGCCAGCGGCGGGCCACCGCCGGGCGGCACGCTCCCCAGCACCGCGCACTGGCCGGCCAATTCGCGCAGCCCGCCCCAGTAGTCGTCGTGCTCCAACTCCTGGCAATAGTCCAACAGCTCGCCGAACAGGCCAACCCGCCTCTGCCGGCGCTCGCTCCGCAGATGCTCAATCCCCTTGGCCAGCCTGCCGATCCGGCTGCCATGGCCGAACGTCTCCGCCAACCGCTTCCCCTCCTCGCCGAGCGTCGCCGCCAGGTGCTCGATCCAGACGTCGCAGTCGTGAATCTCGCCAAGATAGGACTGGATCTTCTTGACCGCCGCCACATACTTGTCGAGCCGGCCCTGGTATGCCGGCTGGCAAATCTCCATCGTGTAACGGAGCTGCTTCGCCGCAATCCGCATCTGGTGATGCCCCTGGTCGTCCTGCGGATCGGCAAGCGAATCCTGGTGGTCAAGAAACTCGCCCAAATTCTCCCCAATCTGACCCTCCAGACGCGAGAATAGCTCGTGGCCGGCGAGCCGCACGTGCGCCTGCTCCAACTCTTCGAGCGCCGCTTTCGACGTGGCGAGCATCTCGCAGATCACCCCGCTCGCTTCAGCACGGTCGACCGCCGCCACGACATCCGCCTGAAGTTGCTCGCGGGCCCGCTCGAGCCCGATTGCCACGCGGGCGATCCCCGGCAGCAGGCTGCGATCGCCAATCCCGGCAAGATAATCCCAGAGGAATTCAATCTGCACGTCCTTGTCGCGGGCCTTGCCCATCCCTTTCAGCAGGCTGCGGACCTCCTTCCGCCAGACCTTGAACCGCCGTTTCTCCAACCAATCGCTCATCTTCAGCACCGAGCGCAGACGCCGGCACGCGACCCGCCCGCGGTGAACATACTCGATGTCCTCTCCCGTGCGGACGCCGGCAAGCTGGTCGGACAACTGCCTGGCCTGCTTGCGCAAATAACGAGCCGTGAGCAATCGGTGGCTGGGAATGTCCGCGATTTTCATCGGTGATGGGCAGTCTTTTTTCTCAAATGAGCCTCGGCCGGTCTTCCACCGGCCGCTTCGTGGGAGCACGGTCTGCGGCGACTTGGCCGCCCGCAAATGCGACAACCCGCTCTCCAATCCGCGTTGACCCGCAGCGGGGCCCTTTCTAAATGCTATCTGGCATGACCGCCGGCTTCAATCACCACCTTCTCAAGACGGAGACCTTCCGGGGGGGATGGCCTCGACTGGCCCGAACAAAGGGCAAAAAACCGTGCTGATAGGCCGCGCGGCCGGCAAAACCAGAGATTTCGCCACCCCCAACCCATACCACCCAAAGCGCCCCCGCCCAGAGCGCCGACACCGCCCAAGCCCCAAGCGTTCGCGCCCCCAACCGCCCAGGACCAGTCCCGATCATCCTCCTCCGGCCGCCCCCCCCTTCCAGCCAATATGATCCATGGACAGTGCTATTTCGCTCCGACGCGTCTTTCCCGTCTACGGTTGGTCGTTCAGCAGGTACTCGCGCCGGGCTTCGACGAAGGCGCGGAGGCCCTGGTGGCGCTCGCCATCCGCCTTGTCAGCGGTCGCCAATTGAAATGCCTCGAGTGTCGCCAGTTTCCGCGTGTCGGCTTTCACCTCCTCTTCAATAAGCCGGCGGTAGCCGGCCACGACCGGACCCAGGGTTTTCCAATCCAGCGAGCTCTCGGCAATCTGGTGGACTCTTTGCAGGTATTTTTGCCTAAGGTCCGGCACGGCCAGAAGCTTGCTACGGAGCGGTTTGCGAGCATCGTCGAGCGCAACCAGAGGATCGAGCCTGGCGGCGCCCTGCTGGGGTTGATCGCCGGCCAGTCCGCCGCGCGGAACCGGTCCGCCGGGAGGTCCGAACGGGCCAACGCCGCGGAAACCCCGACCGCCAGGCCCGTCCGGCCCGTCCGGCCCGCCGGGTCCACCGGGTCCGCCCGGCCCTCCGGGCCCGCCACCCTGGTGAAACGCCTCGTTCATGTCGTAGGGAATGAAGTGAAACCTGCCCTCTCGATCAAGGAAAATGCAGTAGTCGCTCGCCCGTGTCCAGTACCCGTCGCTGTTGGCGAGAACCACGTCGAGTGCCAGGAACGAGATGAGCTCGTCGATGTCGACCAGCGGGGCAATCGCCTTCTCCAGCCGGTCCGCCGGGGTCTCGTCGAGAATCCGGCAAAGCGCGATCAGGTCGTTCCACGATTCGGCGTTGTCATTGGACTTGATCTCGAAACGCCGGCGGTAGTCCTCAACGTTCTCCCCGAGGTATCTCAGCCCGCCGTCCGCCCCCGGGCTTCCCACGACCTTCCAGCGCGCGCCTTTGTCCGAGGGGTAGTTCTCTGCCAGGAACTCCTTGTTGAACTGTTGGACGTTGGTATACACGCCCCAACTCTCGCCATTGATCACCAGCTTGACGAAGTTGGCCTTCGGGGCGGGGATGTATTGGCGCGCGATCTGGGAATAGAGCACCGTGCTCATCATCGAGGGATCACCGGCGCAGTTGAGCAGGTTCAACGTCTTATAGCCGTAAAGGCGCTGCTTGGAATCGACCAGATCGAGCGACAGGTTGAGCGAACGCTTGTATCCCTCGGGCACCATCATGTAGGACGACATGCCGCGGAAGTGAACGCCGACGTTCGGGTAGCTGTTTCCATCGACGGTCAACGTGGCGGGGACCTCCACGTCGGTGTCTTTGAAGGCTGCCAATTCCGCCTCCCAATCCTCCGATTCGAACTGGAGAAAAAGCGTTCTCAATACGGTTGGGTCATAGAGCGGTGCATCGGGATAAGAGGCCGCGTCGGCCAGTGAGACCGCCGGGCCCGGCTTGGCCGGTTCCCGATTTCCTCTTCCGCCAGGTCCGCCGGGAGGACCGAAGCCGCCGCCCGGTCCCCGACCGCCGCGCCGCTCGCCCAGCGATGCCATTGCGGCCTTTCGCTCTTCGGCATTGAGCATCTTGTCGCCGTCTTGATCGAACTGGCGGACCAATTGACGCTTTCCACCCATTGGACCGCCAGGACCACCAGGGCCGCCAGGGCCGCCAGGACCACCAGGACCACCAAAGCCAGGACCACCAGGACCACCAAAGCCAGGACCACCAAAGCCAGGACCACCAAAGCCAGGACCACCACCAGGACCACCAAAGCCAGGACCACCAAAGCCAGGACCACCAAAGCCAGGACCACCAAAGCCAGGACCACCAAAGCCAGGACCACCAAAGCCAGGACCACCAAAGCCAGGGCCGCCAAAGCCGGGGCCGTCGGGCCCGAAAAATTCGGGACCGCCGCGGCCAAAATCCCGGCCGCCGGGAAGACCGCCGGCCGGTTTGGCGGGCGGTTGCTCACCCGATGCCGATTGCTCCGAGAAAGGCGACCGCCCAGCGGCTCCGGGAGGCTGCGACCAAAGCAGCGGGGCCGAGAACAGGGCAGCGCCCAAGATCGACAATCCAGTCAAACCGATGGCAACCTTACGCATCGAAAAACTCCTCAAAAGGCGCCGGGATCATGGCCTGCCCGCGGCGGCGGGGATCAATCCCAGCATCCGGCACCCGTGAACGTACTTGGAACAGCGGCCGGCGCGCAGCGCAAGCGGATGGACGATCTCCCGCAACTCCGATTCGCGGCCGATCGGGGTCTTCCCCTCCAACACGACCAGGCTGTGCAGCCGATGGGGAAACGACGTGGATACATACTGCCCGCCCGCCTGGCCGTAAAACGCCAGATCGTAGTCGAGGGTCATCCGCAGCGCTCCGTCGGCGGACACGAAGTGCTCGCGGCGGTATTCAATCACTGCAACCGGCTCGCTCGACGCCAGCAGATGCCCGGCAAGCTCCGCCGGCAGCACGTCGATGAGTCCGTCGACAATCTGCCGGTAGGTCATTTCGGCTACCGGCCGGGCGGCGCGGAGCTGGATGCGATGTTTGCCGCCGATCCGGTTGTCCCGCCACTTGACCTCGAAGAACACATTCCTCTCCGGCTGCAACGAATCGTACCAGCGGAGCCGGACCTTCCGCCGCCGCCCCAGGCCATCGAGGTTTGCCCGGCACGCCGAGAGCATCGCGTCGTCGAAGTAGATGCTTCGAACCGTCGAAACCGGCCCGGCGTGAACGAGGCGGCGGCAATTTCCACCGAGCAGCGAGCGGAGTTTGCCCAGGTCGGCGCCCGGCAGCGTGAATTTCACCTCGCGGCGCGACGCCAGATCGCCGCGCGCCGTCCCCCAATCGAGGACTTCGAACGCCGGGCAGGTGGTTTGCGAATGGGTGCAATCGTACACGGTCCGCGCCCTCACAGCGCCGAGGTGATGTCGACGTAAGAAAACTCGCAGTCGGGCAGTCGGTCGCGAAGCCGAGTCACCAGGGCCATCGTGTCGCGCGTGCCGAGCCGGCTCAAAACGATCCGCAATTGCCCGCGTCCGGCGTCGAGATCGAATCGCTGGAGTTTGCAGGGGCCGGCCAGCTCTTCGACCGCCGAGAGCACGCTCGCTCGATCGCCGTTGAAATGCCGCTGCGAGTCGCCGGTGATCGTCAGCAGCAGACTCTGTTCCCGCCGGACGCGGCCCGTAAAATGCATGCCAAGAATGAACAACGTGGCAACGAATACCAAGACCACGGCCAACAGCGGCAGCCCTGCTCCAAGGGCCAGCCCCACGCCGATGCACAAGAACAGGTAGACCAGTTCCTCCGGCTCCTTGATCGCGGCTCGAAACCTCACGATCGACAGCGCGCCGACCAGCCCCAACGACAGGGCAAGCGACGACTTGACCACCGAAATGACGCCGATCGTCACCAGGGTCAGCAGCGGAAAGACACGCGTGATCGAGTCGCTGTCCGAGGGGGACGTACTGAAGCGGCGATAAAGAAGCCGGATATACACCGCCAGCAGGCCGCCGAGCAGCAGGTAGACCGCCAGGTTGATCGCCGAGACGTTCTGGGCGGCAGAAACCGAGGTTTGGAGCTGGTTCCACGATTGGCGGATTTGATCATGCATTGTGCGGCCTCACGTCCTCCCGAAGAAGAACGGACGCGGCCCGGCTGATTCCACCGGAACGGGAGAAAATTCTTGGAACCCGGCGGGAGAATGGCCGTCAGCCACTGGCGGCCTGGCGGCTGATGGCTAGCGGCTATTGCCGGAACATTCCCCCCGGATCGGGGTTTGCATGGGATGGAACCGGCGCGTCGCCGCTCGGATCGGTGGACGTTCCGGAACCGTCTCCGTTTTATGTCTTGGGCAGGCGTCATGACCGACTCGACGATTCGCCGGCGAATGGCCACCGATGCGGCCGGCGTACTGGCCGATGAATTTTCGCGGCACCGGAATCGCCTCTGGCGGATGGTCGATTTTCGCCTCGATCCGGCCTTGGCCGGGCGGGTGGATCCCGACGACGTCCTCCAGGAGGCATGGCTGGCCGCCGCGCAGCGAACGGAGCATTTCCTCAAGAACGAGTCGCTCGGGCTTTTCCTTTGGCTGCGGCTCGTCGTCGAGCAGACGCTCGTCGATGTTCACCGGAGGCACCTCGGCGCCCAAATGCGCGACGCGTATCGAGAACAGTCGATGCATAATCCCTCGCTTTCGCGCACAACGTGCGTCTCGCTCGTAGCCAGGCTGCTCGGAACATGCACGTCGCCGAGCCGGGCCGCCGTCCGCGAGGAAGAGGCGCGGCAACTGCGGGAGGCCATCGACGGCATGGACGAAATGGACCGCGAAGTCCTCGCGATGCGGCATTTCGAAGAATTGACGAATGCCGAAGTCGCCCAGGCGCTCGGCATTCAGGAGACGGCCGCCAGCAATCGCTACGTTCGCGCGATCCGGCGTCTGAAAGCGATCCTCGATACCCTGCCCGGCTTCTCGGAATCGATGCGATGAACGAGCCTTGTGATCGAGACCCGGTCGACGTCCTGGCCGACGAATTCATCCAGCGGCATCGCCACGGCGAGAGCCTCTCGATCGAGGAGTTCGCCCTTGCATACCCCGCCTATGCCAGCGAGATTCGCGACCTGTTTCCGGTGCTGCTCCAGGTCGAGGGCCTCAAGCACCGCGGCCCTTTCGAGGCCGGCGAGCAAGCGTCGATCGGATCGGCCCCGATCCGGCAGCTTGGCGACTTCCGCATCATCCGCGAGATCGGCCGCGGCGGAATGGGCGTTGTCTTCGAGGCCGAACAGCAGTCGCTCGGCCGCCGGGTGGCGCTGAAGGTGATCGCCGGCTCAAGCGCCGGCTCGGCCAACGGCGTCCGCCGATTTCGCCGCGAGGCGGAGGCCGCCGCGCGGCTCCACCACACGAACATCGTTCCGGTCTACGGGGTCGGCCACGAGAACGACTATCACTTCTACGCGATGCAGATCATCGACGGCGTGGGCCTCGACGTCGTCTTGAACGTGCTGGCCGGCAGGCTGCCGCAGGGCGCCGCGGCGGGGATCGCGTCCGGCTCGGCGGATTCGACCGAAGATTCGCCATCCCTGGCGGCGGCAATCGAGGTAGCCGCCGCGCTCCGCGACGGCGCGTCCTCCCTGCCCGGCGGGCCGGCAAATGCGGGCGGCGAAAGCCGATCGCCAGCCGGGCAGGACACGGTCAATCCTCCCGCCGCCGCCCCGGCCGCTCGGTCAGCCGGCCCGGCCCCCGCGCTGCTTGGAGCGCGCTACTGGAAGAGCGTCGCACGCATCGGGGCCGATGTGGCCAGCGCGCTCGACTACGCCCATGCGCACGGAGTCCTGCATCGCGATGTGAAACCGTCCAACCTTCTGCTCGACCTGGAAGCCAACGTCTGGATTGCCGACTTCGGGCTGGCCAGGCATGTGGGGAGCGATCGGCTGACCCGGACGGGTGACGTCTTCGGCACGCTCCGCTACATGGCGCCCGAGCAGTTCGACGGCGCGACGGACCACCGCAGCGACATCTACAGCCTGGGGTTGACCCTCTACGAACTGCTGACCCTCCAGCCGGCGTTCGGCGAAGCCCGGCAGGGCCGGTTGATCCACCAGAAGACGCAAGGCTTGCTCGCCCGGCCGCGAAGCTGCAATCCGGCGATTCCCCGCGATCTGGAGACGATCGTCCTCAAGGCCTGCGCCACCCGGCCGGCGGACCGGTACCAGTCGGCGGCCGAACTCGGGGCCGACCTCCGCCGATTCTCCGACGATCGGCCGGTCGCCGCGCGCCCCGCGGGCCCGGTGGAACGGTTGTGGCGCTGGTGCCGCCGCAACCCGGCGATCGCCCTTTCGAGCGGCATGGCAATCGCGCTTTTGATCACGACCGCCGTGGTTGCCGTCGTCGGCAATTTCCATATCCGGGCCGCGCTGGCCGGCGCCGAGCAAGCCAGGAGCGAAGCCCTGAAATCGCAGGCCCGTGCGGAAAACAACCTGAACCTGGCGATCGAAGCCTTTGAAAGCATTATTGACAACATCGCCGTTCGCGGCGTCCCGCAGTCGCTCGAGCTTGAATACGACACCCAGAACGCTCCCCGCTTCGAAACGGTTCTTAGCGAGGCCGACGCCGACCTGCTCGGCAAATTGCTGGCCTTCTATGAACAGTTCGCCGATCAGAACCTTGGCGAAGCCGATCTCCGCGCGCGGACCGCGGCGGCCCACCATCGGATCGGCCAGATTCACCAGCGTCTCGGCCATTTTGATGAAGCGAAGGCTTCCTACCAGGGCGCGCTGTCGATCTACGGCGAACTGCTCGGCGAGTCTCCGCCGCCGGTCGACCTGGCGGTCGCCAAGGCACGGGTCCAGAACGACTACGGTGAACTGCTCAGCGCGTTCATGCAGCCGCCCGACGAAATCACCGAGCAGCACCTCCGTTCGGTGGCCCTGCTGTCAAGCCAGCCGGCCGCGACCGCCGTCTTGCCGGCGGTGCGGTTCGAACTGGCGCGGAGCCACGAGTTGGCCGGCTCGGCGTTTTTCCGCAGCCAGATTCGGGAACTGGGCATCCCGCCCAGCGGCGGCCCGCCGCCGGCCGATGGAGGGAGGCCGCCGGAGGGCCGCGAAACGCCGCCCGGTGAACGGCCGCCCGGCGATTGGGAACCGCCGCCGGGCGACTGGCCGCCTCCTCCGGGATCGGAGCCGGCCGGCGAGCGGTTCGCCGGGCCGCCACCGAGGCCCGGAGAGATGGGGCCGGGGCCCGGGCCCGGCGGCAATGGGCCGCAGGGGCCGCGGGGGCCGCGGGAATTCAGCGAGTATCACCTGACGCAGGCCCTGCAACTCGCCTCTGGGCTGGTCGAGGAAGATCGCCAGAACCCGCAATACCGCCTCTTGCTGGGGCGGATTCAGCGGCACCGGCTCGTCCACTTGTTGATGAGCAGCCGGTGGGACGACGCGAGGGCTTCGTTCGACGCTGCCCGCGGCATTTTCCAGCAGCTCGTTGCGGACGACCCGCAGCAGCCGCTATATCTCTTGGAACTGGCTGATATTCTGTCGCTGGCCAGCGCTCGGCTCTCGCCGATGTCCGACGCCGAAGCCGAGGGCTATTTGAACCAGGCGATCGGCTACGCGTTGCAGTTGACCAACGCGTTTCCCAACGTGGTTCAGTACCAGGCATTGCTGGCCTCGTCATACCGCAACTTGGCGCGAATTCAACA
>JAMOAF010000285.1 GCA_023621895.1 Planctomycetota bacterium | reverse complement strand
CCCATGACACTCACCTCTCGCCAGCGCGTTTGCCGTGCGATCGAGTTCCGCCGGCCTGATCGGATTCCCGTCGTTTTCTGGAATCGCGACCAGGCCGAGGGCGACGTGATGCTTTACCACTTGTCGCTGGGCGCACCGGGCGACGGCTCGGCCAACGCCTGGGATTGGTCGACCAACGAGTGGGGCTACCGGCTGGAAAAACTCGGAGACGGCACGATGGGCCATCCGGTAGAGCCGGTCTATCGCGAACTGCCCGAGGCCGGGGCGGGCCGGGCGCCCGAGCTGCGCGAGGGGGAACGGATGTCGGCCGTGCCGGCGTTTCTGAAAGCGTGCGGCGACCGCTACCGCCTGGCGAGCTTCGATCTGAGCGGGTTCACGGTCTATACGCTCTTGCGGGGTTTCGAAAACGCGATGCGGGATTTTCTCCTCGATCCGCGCGGATTCGCGGTTCTCATGGACCGCATCGTCGAGTTCGAGTGCGAGATGATGCGCGTGGCGGCCCGGCATGGTTTTGACGGAATCCACTTCGCCGACGACTGGGGAACGCAGTCGGGGATGATGATCTCGCCGGACCTGTGGCGCAGACTGTTCAAGCCACGCTACGCCCGGCAGTTCGCGCTAGCCCGCGAACTGGGGCTCCACTCTTGGTATCACTGTTGCGGCCGGTTCGAGCCGATCATGGAGGATTTTCACGAGATCGGGGTCGACGTGCTCAACATTTCTCAGCCCAATGTGAACGATCTGGAGCACGTCTCTGCGCGGCTCCGCGGCCGGCAGTGTTTTCTCGTGCCGATCAGCTATCAGACGGTCTCGATCCGCGGCACGCCCGAGGAGATCTATGCCGAGGCGCGCCGGCTCCACGAGCGTCTGGCCGCGACCGACGGCGGTTTCATCGGCTACGTGGAAGAGTACGGCGTGATGGGGATGTCGGCGGAAAACTACCGCGCGTGCGGAGAAGCCTTTCGGCGGCTGAGCAACGAGGGGTAGGAGGCGGGGGGTAGGGTTCGGGGGGTAGGGTTCAGGGTTCAGGGTTCGGGGTTCAGGGTTCGGGGTTCAGTCTTCACTTCCCACCTCGTTCCTAAACTCACCTCGTTCCCAAGCTCCAGCTTGGGAACGCTGGCGTCAGACGCTCCTGCCGCCGGGCGATATCAACCGCGCGATCGCTCGTCCCGAAGGGACCTCCCTATGCCAGCCCGGGGTGGAGCGGGGCTCGTTTCACGAGTTCCGCGCAACCCTGGGGACACTTGAGGATCTCGCCGCTGTTTTCAAACAAGACGTTGATTCACCCGCAATCCTGATCGGCGGCGATGGGCTTTTTCACGCCTTCGGCTTAAACAGCTCCTGACTGGGCTGGCTTAGGGAAGTCCCTTCGGGGCGAGCGATCGCCGGCTTAAAACGCAGATGAACGATGCGTTCCCAAGCTGGAGCTTGGGAACGAGGTGGGAAGTGAAGACTGAACCCTGAACCCCGAACCCTGAACCCTGCCCTCGAACCCCGAACCCTGTAAACCGCTACCAGGCCCCCTCATACATCGCCAGAATATTCTCCGGCGGCACATCCGGTTGAAACAGATGCGCCGGACCGAGGATGTATCCGCCGCCCCGGCCAAGGACCTCGCAGTAGCGCTGGGCTTCGGCCCTGACTTCGTTGGGCGTGCCGCGGGGCAAAATGTTCTGCATGTCGATGCCGCCGTGAAAGGCGATCCGGCTGCCGAAATCGGTCTTGAGCCGCTCGGGCGACATCTCCGGCCCGGTCGGCTGGATCGGATCGAGCACGTCGACGCCCAGCGCGACGAGGTCTGGTATGAACGCCCGTATCGTGCCGCAGGTGTGATACAACACCCGTCCGCCCAGGCCGTGGATGCAGTCGATCATCTGCTTCAGATATGGGGCAACGAATTGCCGGAACATGTTCAGCGAGATCAGCGGTCCGGCCTGGCTCCCCAGGTCGCTGACGAGCAGGTAGAGATCGATTCTGCCCGCCGTGGCCTCGGCCGCGCGCGTGTAGTCCTGCTGATAGAAATCGGTGAACTTGCCGGCGAGGAAATGGACCCACTCGGGCCGCTGGGCCATGTCGAGGAACATCCCCTCCCAGCCCCGCACCAGGCCGGGCCGCTGCCAGACGTCGGCAAAGCCATAGAGCAGCGCGTAGGCCTCGTTTTCACGGCACTGGCCGGCAAGCGATGAGTAATCGAAATCGTCGATCGCCGGCCACGGGAAAGCTTCCAGGTCGGAGAGGCTCGCCGCGGCGGCCAGCGCTCCCTTGACGTCTTCGCGCATCGGCCCCCAGGGCGTTTCACGGCAAACGTAGCGTTCGCCCCAGAAGTTCTGGACGAGGCCGCCGCCCAATGCCGTTTCCGGCGGCGACGGCGTCTCCAGGTGGCGGATGTCGATGCCGAGAAGGTCGAGGACGCGGCGCCGCTGGCCGTGGCCCAGGTGGGCAAGCAACCGCCGCCAAGCCGGCTCTTCGGCCCAGAAGTCGCGCGGCACGCGGTCGGGCTGGCGGTGGTCGATGGCGGCAAGGACTCTCTCGCGCGGCGTCATGGCGGTCAGACCTGTTGGGTACTTGGACTCTGTAGATTGCGCGGTTGTTTCAAGCGATGAGACCTTCACAAGTGACACGCGGGCGGCCACAAGTTCGACCTCTCGATGCAGAAAGACGCCTTCGAGTGGTCTGACCGCCATCTCGGCACGAGCTAAATCGACCTGCGTGATTCGTGGAAAAAGCGGCTGTTATTCAGATAGCCGCGTGGGCTTGCCCCGCGCTTCGTTACGTACGGGTTGTTCCGCAGTGCAGGCGCGCCGCGGGGCAAGCCCATGCAGCTATCACGCTCTCATGAATTCCTCCCGGAATCACGCAAGCCCATTTAGGAGCACGCGGACCCCGCGCTAAGTCAAAGCGACGGAAACGGCCGCTATCGCAATTCCACGCGACCATAGGGCCCGTCAATGATCGCGACCAGCGCGGGCTCGGAGCCCTGTTCCACCGGAAGGTCCAATCCGAGCTGCCGCAGCATCTGCTCGACCCGGTCCGCATCGGGATGCTCCGCCCGCAGATCGACGAGCGACAGGCCCCCGATCGCGGTCCGGCTCGGATGGAACGACTCTCCCCAATCAATAAAGAACGGAACCATGCCGTCCGCAACCGTTGTCGCCAGATCGGTAAGTCGCCAGGAGAGGACGACTCCGTCGGGCCGCCGCCGGCTCATCGAAAGCACTTCTCCGAGCGGCACGCCATGGCGCACAGCCTCTTCCCTGAAGTGGTCGAGGTCTTTCCCTTTGGCACACCAGCCAGCGAGCCGCGACTCGTCGAGGCTGTCGATGCCAAAGGGCCGGGGAGCCTGGGGAGGAGGCTGACCGGGATCGGGCGCGATGATTTCCAGATAGCTCAACGGACCGAGTGCCGCCAGGGCGTTGCGGGTTCCGAGCCCCGGGTGTTGGCCTCCGTATCTCGCCCGGATGCCGGTCAAGCACTCAATTTCGTCGATCCCCTCATCCAAGTCCACCGTGGCGTAAACCAGGTGATCGACGCTCGATAAAAGCCTATTCGACACGTTCACCTCCTCGAGAGATGGCTCAACGCTTCGACGGATGCCCCACGGTCTGGGCGACGACGGCACGTTGTTCGGGCCGCAGCTTCAAGTCCACAGCAAGAGCCTGCGATTCATTTGGTCCTCCACTTGCGCCTGGCTGTTGGCTTTGACGCATTCAGAGGGGGCGCAGAGAGTCTAGCCAGCGCCAACAGTGGCGTCAACGGACCCGGCCGGACGACCATGCCACGGTGGGAGGACACGGCCTGTGCTGCGGGCATGTTCGTCGAGCCCGATCGCCGCGGAGGCGGCGACTTGCGCACGTTTTTGACATGCCGCCGGGCGGCACTACAATGAGGGGCTGTTGAGCCGTTCGGCGTAATCGTTCCCACCTCGGACCTGACCCGAGGGGGACAGCCCCATTGTCGTAGAACGAAACTTGGGACAGTCTCCGTGAACGTCTGCGTATCCCGATATAAACGTGAATCGACGTCCAACAGAAAGGTTGCCGAGCATGAAAACCGAATCCACCAGGAGCGCGAATATGAATCGCCGAACATTCCTGCAATCGAGTGCCGCCGGCCTGGCCGGCCTGGCCGTGCTGAAATCTCCGGGGTTCGCCGCAAATCTGGCCAAACCCAAGAAGCGGGTCGGGCTGATCGGAACCGGCTGGTACGGCAAAGTGGACTTGCTGCGTCTCATCCAGGTCGCGCCGGTCGAGGTGGTTTCGCTGTGCGACGTGGACAGGCAGTTGCTGACCGAGGCGGCCGAGATTGTCGCCACGCGCCAGCTTTCCCGGAAAAAGCCACGCACCTACGGCGACTACCGTGAAATGCTCAAGGAAAAGGATCTGGACATCGTGCTGATCGCCACGCCGGACCATTGGCACGCCCTGGCGATGATCGCGGCAGTCCAGGCCGGTGCCGACGTCTACGTGCAAAAACCGATCGGCGTCGACGTCGTCGAATGCCAGGCGATGCTTGCGGCGGCTCGCAAGCACGGCCGGGTCGTGCAGGTGGGAACGCAGCGCCGCAGCACGCCGCACCTGGTCGAAGCCCGCGAAATTGTCCAGGAAGGCCGCCTGGGACGCATTGGGCTCGTCGAAACGTATTGCTACGGGCGGCGCGGCATCAGCAACCCGCCCGACGAGGCGCCGCCGGAAACCCTCGACTACGAGATGTGGACCGGGCCGGCGCCGATGCGGCCGTTCAACCAGCAGAAGCATCCCCGCGGCTGGCGAAGCTACATGGAATACGGCAACGGCACGATCGGCGATATGGGGATCCACATGATCGACATGGCCCGTTGGATGCTCGACCTGGGCTGGCCCAAACGGATCAGTTCCACCGGCGGCAACTACTTTCACAAGGAAGGCAAGCCGAACATTTCCGACATGCAGACGGCCACGTTCGACTACGGCGACCTGCAAATGACGTGGCAGCACCGGCACTTTGGCGAGAGGCCCGACCCGGACTATTGGTGGGGGGCGACCTTCTACGGCGAGAAGGGCACGCTCAAGGCCGGCATCTCCGGCTTCGACTTCATCCCCATCGGCGCCGGCACGCGGATCCACCGCGAGTGGAATGACGCGAGCGCCAAGTATCCGGTCGACAGCGACCGGTTTCCGGAGGACAAGACCGAAAAGGGAATCGAGTATAACGTTGCCCCGGCGGTCCGCGCACACATGCAGGACTTGCTGGAATGCAGCGAGAGTCGCGGGCGGCCGCGCGCCGACATCAGCGAAGGCT
The DNA here is from genome assembly GCA_023621895.1 of Planctomycetota bacterium. Lineage (GTDB taxonomy): Bacteria > Planctomycetota > Planctomycetia > Pirellulales > Thermoguttaceae > JAAYCB01. The sequence goes on along the minus strand of JAMOAF010000285.1, from coordinate 1,695 downwards.
GCATTTCCACCGCCGCGTGTGTCCTGGCCAACCTCTCTCTGCAACTGGGCCGCAGTCTGACGTGGAACGCTGAGAAAGGCCAGGTGGCGGACGACGAGGAGGCCAACCGGCTGTTGGCGCGTCCCTACCGCGCGCCGTGGGTCCACCCGCTGCCGGACAAGGTTTAAGGAGAGGATAGACCGCGGCAAAACCACAACAACGGTTGCGGGAATCGGGAGGCGTGAGTGAGATCGATGTGCGCGGGATTTGGAGACGGGGAGCAGATTTCTGAATCGATGGAGCAGGCGGCCGGACGTTCCTTGACTGCGCCATGGTGGACACGTCTATTGCGGTGTCAGGACAAGAGCGCGTGTTTCATTTTGTACTTCGCCTTTCAAGACTGACGCTTGAAGTCCCCCAGGGAAAAGTGGTAGATTCAAAGCCCTGAACGAATCGGTTCTGTCGGCGGCCATGTGCGGCGCCATTGTTCTTTGCGCGGCGGGGGGACGTCTTTTGCTTACCGGATGCGCCAGCGCGCCCTCGTCGAAAACGCGATGGCGTTTTTCCCATTCCGGACGCTTCCGTCCCCGACGCCGCAGATACCGCTCCCAGTGCTTGCCACGCGCCTCCTCGGCGCGAATCCAGGCGTAGTTTGTCGGCGCCGAAATCTGCCGCCGCCGATCGTGCTGAAACTCTCTCCGCGAGCGGCCTGCGATTTGGTCGCGAGACCATCGCTTCCGCAGACGCTCCGTGACGTACCGCCGCACTTCCCGCCGCTGCATTTTGGCAACCCAGGGTCCTTCGCTTCGACGCCGCTGGGCTTTCTTCCCCGCAGCCACCGCCCAGGTGCCGTTGCGCCTGCGGTTGCGATTCGATTGTGGCAGCGGGTCTACACCGGCTGCGAAGAACTGACGCTTGCGGACGGCAAAATCATTTCCGTGCTCGACCGCGGCGTCACGGCGCTCCGGTCGTATGATTTCTTCGCGGCACTGCGGCCGACGCGCCGCTGATCCCGGTCCGGACAGTTCCCTCTGAGGCTACACGGCCGATCGCCGCGGTGGTCTGCGAAATCATGAGTTACGGCGCCGGGACCGTGGCGGCGGCGTTGGCCGTCACGATCGCGTCCGCGCCCGCCTCGCGGTAATACACGCCGTTTTCGGGATCGTTCACGAACCAGATCGACACCCACAACCCGCCCTCCTTGAGCGCGCGCACAGCTTCCTTCGAAATGCGGTATTTGAGCGGGGGGGCCGGCCGGCATGGGACGTTCACGCCGAAGAGCTTCATCCGGTCGCGGTAGGCGAAGATTCTCTTGACGGCCTCCTCCTCGGTCGGAACGACCTCGTTGCTCGCGAAGCTCAGCTTGTAACCGTCCTCGTCGCTCTGATGAATGATCTGGATGTGCCCCACGCGGCGAATGTCACGATGGTTGTCGCGCATGTATTCAAGCGCGACCTGATTGAACGTGGCCACCATCACGCGGTCGCGCGAAATGCCGGCCTCCGCCACGATTGTCAGCACCTTTTCCGCGAAGACGGGCTCGAAATACTTGAAGTCGATCCAGATGCCCGGCATCGCCTTTGCGATCGCGAGCGCCTCGGGCAAGGTCACGATCGTCTCGTTCGTGAAACCGCCGCGCGCACGGTAAAAGTATTTCTTGAGTTCGGCGTAGGGCGTATCCTTGATCACGAGATCCGCGCCTGTCATCGCCTTTAT
>JAMOAF010001015.1 GCA_023621895.1 Planctomycetota bacterium | reverse complement strand
GTTTGTCCTACGAGGGATGAAGCTGCCCACTTTTCCCTCAGGGGGGCCGAGCCGGAGAGGATCACCTCCTCACCCCGTGCCGCCTGGTACGTGATCATCTGCCGGGGGCTTGCGCCGCCGCGGGCCGGCCTGACCCATTCGCGATAGAGCCCCTGCTTGACAATCACTCGGTCGCCCGGCTCCAGCACCTTCGCCGCCCGGCCGATCGTCTTCCAGGGACGATCTTCAGTGCCCGGGTTGTCATCCGATGCCCGGGGATGTCTCTGGGCGACGAAGAACGTTCGCCGCGGCTCGACCGCTTCGGCCGGTTCCCAGGTCTTGAACTCGCTGCCGTCGGGCAAGAGCACCGGCGGCACGAGGCTGCGGAGCGGCAACGGTTGCTCTGCTCCCGCGGCGGCGGCCTCCCACGCGGTCTGGCGATCATTGAAGCCATTGCAGCGGGTCAGCTCGGCAGATCTGGGCGCAGGAGCGACGGTCTCGGAAGCCCTTGCCACCGGGACAGCCGCAACCAGCATGACCGCCGCGAAAAACGCTTGTTTGCACATTGTCATTGCCATACGCGCGATCCTTTCCGCAAGGGTGTTTCCGGACCGAAAGTGCGCCGAGAGCGGCACGACGCTGCGGTCGGTGACAATCAATGGCTAATCATGGCTGAGATCCGTTCAGAAAGGCGCGTTCTCCCCTCGGGTTCAGCCTTGAACCTCATCGGCGCCGGGCTGAAGCGGCAGTTGCACTCGTGTTTGGCCGGTTAAACCACGGCCGCGTCGGTGATCAGCATCGGATAGTCGCAGAGCGGCAGCGCCTCAAAGTCCCACCGCCCGGCGGACCGCCTGCCTTCGAGCTTCAAGACCTCGCCGCTCAGCGGGTCCACGAGCACCGGATTGTCGAGCGCCAGGTCTTGCCCGGCGCTCAGCGCCGCGCCGACCGGCTGAACGGCAAAGTCCTTGTGCACGTCCGCAGGCCACCAGTATGCATAAAGCGGTCGGCGGCCTCGCACAAAGCCGGCCTGCTCGATCCGGTCGGCGGACACCGGCGGATCGCCGGCGGCAAAGTCGCCGCTGAACGCGACCGGCAACTCCGCCGCCTTCGTCTCCGAGTCGAACAGCGCGCAGAGCGTCTGGTACGCCAGGTACGAGGGCTTGGGCGAATAATCCGTGCCGCGGAGGAGGCCGAAGTGCGCATCCACGCGCGCGGCCTTCTTCGGATCGACCGCGCCGAATCCCAACGCATATCCAACCTGGTCCACCGTGTTGTACCAGGAAGTGTGTTCGAGACCCAGCCGCAGGTCGTTGAGCATGCGGCGCAAGAGCCAGCGGGCCTGGCGCGACTCGTTCCATGCGTGCTCGCTCAGCGCGCCCGTGCTCACCGCCGTCGAGGGGCAGCCGCACTCCCCCTGCCACAGTCCGAGCGACGGCTTGTATCCGGCAAGCATTTCGCGCCACGCGCTGACGTTGCGGGCATAGTTGAGTTCCGGGAGCACCGCATACGGGTGATAGGAGATGCGGTCCACGTGCTCGGCCAGGCCCAGTTCGAGGCAGCCCCGCAGGTACTCGGTGGGCATCCCCGCAAGAGCACCGCCCACGAGCACGACTCCCGGCGCCCGCGCGCGGATCTCCGGCCCGGTCAGCCTGACCATGTCCATGTAGCCGGCGGGTGAAGGCTTCTCGGGCTTCCAGAAGCCGCTGATGTTCGGCTCGTTCCAGATCTCCCAGTGCCGCACCCGGGAGCTGAAGTGCTCCGCCAAGGCGCGGACGAAGCGGACCCAACCTTCGCGTGCCTCCTTATTCCACAAGGGCGCCCAGCCGACGGCGAACGCATTGCTGGCCTCCGGAGTATAGAGCTGGTTGCCGTAGCCCAGGTTGAACCAGGGCTGCACCCCGACGCCGCGCAAGCTGTCAACAATCCCGTCGAGCCAGGCGAAGTCGTAGCGGCCCTTTTCCCTTTCGCAACGGCACCAACCGGTTTGCACGCGGGCCCACTTCACACCGAGCCCGGCGATGTGCGCGTAGGTCCGCTCGGGCAGGAACATTTGGCGATCGAGCGTCTCGAAGCCAATGCCCAGCGGCGAGGCTGCAATCTCCTTGCCTGGCCGGGGCTTGATCTTGCCCAGCAACGGCCGCTGCGGAATCCCCAAAGACGCGGCCCCCCACGATCGCCCACCGGCCGCGACAAACCGCAGCCCGCAGAGGGCCGCCAGCCCTCGCTTAAAGAACATTCGCCGGCTGACGTGCCGCCGAATCCGCGCCAAGAACTCAACCTCGAGCGGCATGTTCAGGCTCCCTCTTGCGGGTCTTTTTCAAACGGGGTGAAAACATTCGAACCCCACGCCCAACGGCGAGGCCGCGATGTCCTTCGATGCGACGGGACTGGTTTTTCCCAGTTCGGCATACTTGAAGACGACCGGCGGAGAGGACGCCGGTTGAAGCTCGTCCGCGGCGGCCTGATCGGCGGCCGAGGCGAACGAAGGCAATGCCGAGGCGGCCAGGCCAGCGGCCCCCAGCTTCAACAACCTGCGACGGGAGAGACGTGTCATGGAGACGTTCCTTTCAGCCGCAATTTCCCCTGGATATTCTCTGCACTGGCCAGAATTCCCGCAAGGTTCAAGGCTAAACTCCCAATGCCCAACACTGGGCAAGGCCAGACCTTTGATTGGCAGCAGCCGACTTATGGAATTTGGACCTTGAACCTGGGATTTTGGGCCTTGCCAGAATTTCCTGCCATTTTGCGCGGCGATTCCCGGCAATTCTTTCGGAGAATCGGGCGTCTGCCCCCTCGCGTCTCCCGGACAAGTTTCAAAGCCGCTCGTCAACCTTCAAGCCGTATGTTACGATCAGGGGTCGTCGCTCGGGACGTCCGAGGCGGCCAGATTCCTCAGATGCCCACGCACGGTGCCCCCATGCCGATTGATGCATACTCCCCCTGTCCTGGTGGAACTGGGAAAAAAATCAAGTTCTGTTGCAAGGACCTGCTCGGCGACTTGCAGAAGATCGAACGGATGCTCGAAGCCGAGCAATACATGGCCTGCCTTGCTTACGTCGAACGGCTGGAGCAGTCCAATCCGGATCGCGCTTGCCTTCTGGCCACGAAGACCCTCCTGCTGCGGCTCACGGGCCGGGTGGACGAGGCAAGGCTTGCCGCCGCGGCGTTTCTTGACAAGCACCCGGAAAATCCGCTGGCACTCTGCGATGTCGCGTTGATGGCCGCAACGAAGGAGGGTGGCAAAGCAGCGCTGCCGATCCTCGAAAAGGCGATCGTCGCTTCCGAAAGCGCGTTTTCCGGGCGGCTCTACGAAGCAATCAGCGTCGTCGTTCAAGCCCTGCTTTCCGAGGGCCATTTTCTGGCAGCTCGGGCGCTGACGCTTTTCCAGGCCTCCGTGTTGGGGCACAAGGACCCTTCGGTGGAGTTGCTCATGCGCCTGAATGCGGCGCAGGGCATCTCCCTGGTGGTCAAGGATGGACGCGGCTTGCAGCAATGTCCAGACGACGTCCCGTGGAAGGCCGAGTTTGACGAGGCGTTTCGGCTGGCCAGCCTGGCCCGATTCTCCCAAGCGGAACGCACGCTGGCCGCGCTCAGCGATGCTGCCGCGCAATCGCCCACCGTTTGGCGAAACCTGGCAAAAATCCGCTCCTGGATGGCCGACAATAGCGGCGCCATCGACGCGTTGCGGCGCTACGCCGCTCTCGACATCAACCGCGACGACGCCGTGGAAGCCGAGGCTCTGGCCCTGTTCCTTGCCGAGGATCCCCTCGGCGATCAAATCGACGTGTTCGACGTGATCTATCCGATCACCGACCCCGGCAAGCTCCAGGCGAGGTTCGGCGCATCTTACCAAGTGGCAGAGACGCCGGTGGACCCGAGGACGCTCGAGCAGGAAGGGTCGCCTCCGCCGAAGTCGGTTTACCTTTTCTTCGACAAGCCCGCGCCAAAGAGCGGCGAGCCGCTTGATTTGAAGACCATTCCGCGGGTGGTTTGCCATGCGTTGTTCTATGGAAAGGAAACCGACAGGGCGGCACGCCTGGAATGCGTTGATCTGGCCGAGTCCGACAGGCCCTTGATCGGCGAACTGGTCCGAGAGGCGGGTGGCGAGGTCGGCGAGGAGAAGGTGGATGTCTCCGGCCGGATTTCACGGACCCGCGACATGCTCAATCGCGAGTGGCGCCTGTCCGATGGGGCCACGCGAGAGGAGTTCCAGAAGTTGGCCGATGCTTATCTGGAGGATGTGCTCCTGCGGTCCTGGCCGGAGATGCCTCTGGGCCTGCTTGATGGCAAGACGCCTCGCGAAGCGGCACGCGACGGGGCGGCACGCCGCCGCGTGCTGGCGGCGATCTTGGTCATCGACTTCTGGCTCGAGCAGAGCGGCGCCCGGTTCGATACGAATCGGCTGCGGAGCGAGCTGGGCCTGCCAACGCTCGATACGATCGACGCGTCGGAGACGCCGATTGCCGCCTTGCCGCTGGTGCGGCTGGCGCGGGTCGACGCCGCCAAACTCGCCGATGACGAATTGCTGACCGGATACCGGCGAGCGGTGTCGTTCGGCGCCCAGGCCGCCGTGGAGCGGTTCGGCCGCGAGATGATCGCCCGCGAAACGCTCGCTGGACGCGAGGAACGGCTCCAGGCCTACCGGCTGCTCTCCCGGATGACCGACGACCCGGAAGAAGCCCTGCAAATGGTCGAGTCCGGGCGGCAGGCGGCCCTCCAGGCAGGTGGCTCATGCGCCGACTGGGACCTTTGGGAGCTCCCGATGCGGTTCGAACGGATGGAGGTGGAGGAAATTGACCGGCTGATCGACCACATTCACGGTCGGCACGGGACCGAGCCGGGCATCTTGCAGCGGCTGGCGCACTTGCTGATGCAGATGGGCGTGCTCCGCCCCGATGGAACCCTCGCTTTCCAGCCGTCAGCCGCCAGAAGCGGCAGCCCGATCGCCGTCCCCGGCGGCGAGGCGGAGGACTCCGGCCGCCTCTGGACCCCCGACGGCGTTTCGGGTGGCGGAGGCGAGAAGCCGAAGCTCTGGACGCCGGGAATGGACTGACGGCGGACCGTTTCGCCAACACCCGGTTTGCAGCTCGAAAGAATCGCTTCGCCGGCGGGATGCTCCCGTGCATTGGTTTGGGGTATGATCACCGAGTGTCTTCCCAGCCAACATCCACCAAGGAGCCAGTACGATGACTTTCGATCTGAATCGCTTCACGGCGACCCTGACGCTTGCCACCCTCGCACTCGCACTACTGTCTTGCCAAGGAACCCGGGCCGCTGAGTCGGCGCGGGTCTACTTTGGGACCTACACGCGCGGACTGAGCAAGGGAATCTACCTGGCGCGGTTCGATCTTGAGACAGGCCGCCTCGACGCGCTCGAGCTGGCGGCCGAACTGGCAAATCCATCGTTCCTCGCTCTCCATCCCACGCGCCCGCTGGTTTTCGCCGTGGGCGAGATGGCCGATTTTGGCGGCGAGAAGGCCGGCGCCGTCAGCGCCCTTGCCGTCGATCGAGCGACCGGCAGGCTCTCGTTGCTGAATCAGCAGACCTCCGGCGGCGCCCACCCCTGCCACGTCTGCGTCGCCCCGTCGGGCGATCATGTGCTGGCGGCCAACTACACCAGCGGCAGCCTCGCCTGCTACCCGATCGAAGCCGACGGCAGCCTGGGCGCGATGACCTGCCTGGTGCAGCACGAAGGCTCGAGCGTCAACCCGCGGCGCCAGGCCGGGCCGCACGCGCACTCCATCAATCCCGACCCGGCCGGGCGGTTCTTCTTCGCTGCCGACCTCGGACTCGACAAGATTCTCGTCTACCGCCTCGAAGGCGGCCGGCTCGTGCCCAACAATCCCCCCTCTGCCTCGCTCGCCCCCGGCTCCGGCCCGCGCCACTTCACGTTTCACCCCACAGGCCGATTCGCCTATGTCATCAACGAGCTCGCCTCGACCGTGACCGCGTTCCGCTACGACGCCGAGCGGGGCAGCCTCGACTCGCTCCAGACCATCTCCACGCTACCCGAGGGGTTCGACGGCCAGAGCACGACGGCCGAGGTGCAGGTCCATCCGTCGGGCAACTTCCTCTATGGCTCCAACCGCGGCCACGATAGCATCGCGATCTTCCGCATCCACCCGGAAACGGGAAAACTGACCGCCCTGGGCCACGCCTCGACGGAAGGCAAAATGCCCCGCAACTTCGCCGTCGATCCGACCGGCCGCTTCCTCCTCGCGGCCAACCAGGACACCGACAACGTCGTGGTCATGCGAATCGACCAAGAGACCGGGACTCTCCAGTCAACTGGCCAGCACCTGAAGGTCGGCGCGCCGGTGTGCGTGAAATTTGCCCGTTAAGAGCCTCGCATGGAGACGACCTCCTCGGCGATTCGCCAAGGGGCCCCGATGTCGAGGACGTGCACCTCGCCGAGCCAGCGCTGAGCGGCCTCGGCTGCAAACCCGGTCTTAAGGGCCACGAAAGTACAGGTATGGGCGGCGCGGATCGTGTGACTGGCCGGTTCGCCCGACTCGCAGTCCAGACCGCTCGGCACGTCGACCGCAAGGATCGGCACGCCCGAGGCGTTCAGCCGGTCGATGGCCTGGTCGATCGGCGGGCGGGGCTCGCCCCGGGCGCCGGTGCCCAGCAGGGCATCGACGATCCAGCCGGCCCCTGCGAGGTGCTTTTCGAGCGTCTCCGGCACGCTCCCCTGCCCAAACACGTGGATCGGCGCGCCGCTTTTCTGGAGGATTTTGAAGTTCACGGCCGCGTCGCCGGCGAGGTCTTCCGGATCGGCCCAGAGCAGCACGCGGGCCGGATAGCCGCGGATTTCGAGGTGCCGGGCAATCACGAAGCCGTCGCCCCCGTTGTTGCCCCGCCCGCAACATATCACCACGGTCCCCCGGATTCCCAGCGTTTCCAGCCGATCGACCACGCCCCGCCCGGCGTTTTCCATCAACACCAGGCCAGAGATTCCGTAAACCTCGCTGGCCCGGCGGTCAACCTGGCGTGACTCGTCGCGGGTCAAGGCGGGAGTTCTCATGTCTCGATCCTTTTCGAGTGGGGCGGGGCCGGCGGGCGGCGTTTCCGGGACTTGCCCGATGGTTTAGAATTGTATGCTCTGGGCTGATGTTTTGCACTCGATCTAGGGATTGCCATGCCGATCTACGAATACCTTTGTCAGGATTGCAGCAACGCGTTCGAATTGCTGGTGCGCGGCGACGAGAAGCCGGAGTGCCCCTCGTGCAATTCGAGAAAGGTCTTGAAGCAACTCAGCGTGCCGGCGGCTCCCCAGGCGTCGCGCGGCGAGGCGGTCTGCGGCGCCAAGGCGGATGGCTCCTGCCCGATGACCGGCTGCGGCGGAGGCGCCTGCGGCTTTGGCGGACCGTTTTAGAGCGGATCGGACCTGCCCGTGATCAATCCCGGGTAGCGCCCGAGCCGGGCAAGCGTTTGCCGTATCTCGACGCGCACGGGCATATTCAGCTTCAGGAGTCGTTCCGTTGCACGGCCGACAGCAGTCAGAGGGTGGATTGCTCCACCTTCGATCCGGAAATGCTCTTCCCAGCGATCCGTGCGCGGATGGTAAAGAGCCACGAGGTTCCCATCCTCCG
>JAMOAF010000504.1 GCA_023621895.1 Planctomycetota bacterium | reverse complement strand
GAACCAGGAAGTCTGGGAACCAGGATAACGTTGAACGTCTGCGCTCACTTGCGCTCCCGCAGGGCCTTGATCATCATTGGAATCACTTGTTTCACGTCGCCGACGATGCCGTATTGGGCGACCGAGAAGATCGGCGCATCTGCATCGGTGTTGATGGCGATGATCTTGGCCGACTCCTCCATGCCCGCACGGTGCTGGACCGCGCCGGAGATTCCGCAGGCAATGTAGAGCGCCGGCCGCACGGTGGTGCCGGTCTGGCCGATCTGGTGCTCCTTGCCGATGTAGCCGCTGTCGACGGCCGCGCGGCTTGCGCCGACGGCGCCACCGATCGCGCCGGCCAGCTCGTGGACGAGCTTGAAGCTGTCCTTGCCGCCAATCCCGCCGCCGCCGGCGACGATCACCCGGGCGCCCTTCAGGTTCACCGTCTTCGGCTGCAAGTGCCTCTCGATCAGCTTCAACGCCAGCAGCGACTCGTCGATCGCGATCTTCTCTTCGACGATCTCGCCCTTCCGGCCCGGATCGGCCGGCTCGAGGGGCATCACGCCCTCCCTGACCGTGGCCATCTGCGGCCACATGTCGTAATTGACGATCGTGGCGATGATGTTGCCGCCGAAGGCCGGGCGGATTTGCAGCAGCAGGTTCTCGTGAATCGTCTTCGTCTTCGGATCGGTCACGTCGCTGATGTCCAAATCCGTGCAGTCGGCCGTCATCCCGGCCTGGGCGGCGGAAGCGACCCGCGGCGCAAGGTCCCGCCCCAGCGGGGTCGCCCCGTACATGACAATCTGCGGCTTGTGTTTCTTGATCAGGTCGACGACGACCCGGGCGTAAGGGCTCGTCTGGTAGTGGGAGAGCCGCTTGTCGTCGACCGTGTAGACGACGTCGGCGCCGTGGCCGATCAGCGTCAGGCAGAGATCGCGGACGCCGGCGCCGGGCAGTACGGCGCCCATCCGAACGCCGAGCCGATCGGCCAATTCTCTCGCCTTGCCGCAAAGCTCGAGCGAGACGTCGTGCAGCCGGCCGTCTTCCTGCTCGGCGAAAACCCAGACTTCACCCTGGCGGTTGACTGGAATCATCGTGTGCTTTTCTTTCCTTCGATTTCTTACTCGCCTTGGGGGGGACTCATCCCAGCGTGTGGTCGACAATCAATTCCTGGATCAATTTGCGGACGCCCTCTTCCGTGGGCGGTATCTCCGTGTAGCCTTCCTTGGTCAGCACGATCGCCTGCACCCGGAAGACCTTCGTGGGCGAGCCGGCCAGCCCGCAGCGGCCCAAGTCAGCCCCAATCCGGTCGAGGTCCCATTGTTCGATGGGGAAATCCTCCTTGCCGAGCGCCGCCAGCCGCCGCTCGACCTCCGCTTGCCGCTCCTCGTCGGTGGCTTCGGGCATCTCTCGGCGGACCTCCATGGGAATCTCCGAGGGAACCCGCGCCCGCTTCATCCGCATCACCCGGCGAGCCGCCCGGGGCCGCGGCACGTTGGCCGTTTCAATCACGGTCATCAGGACCGGCAGTTTTGCCTCGACGATCTCCCACCCGTGGCCGATGTTGCGGCGGACACGCACCTTGCGATCCGAAATCGAAACGAGCTCTTCCAGGTAGGTCACCTGCGGAATGCCGAGTTTCTCCGCCGTCTGGGGGCCGACCTGGGCCGTGTCGCCGTCAATCGCCTGGCGTCCGCAGAAGACAAAGTCAAACTGGCCGATCGTCCGGATCGCCTGGGCGATGATGTAACTGGTCGCCAATGTGTCGCTGGCCGCCGCGCGGCGATCGGTCAGCAGAATCGCCCGATCCGCCCCGCGGTAGAGGCAGTCGCGGAGCACGTCGGCGGCCTTCGGCGGACCCATCGACAGCACGGTCACCGTGCCGCCGTAGTTGTCGCGGATTTCCAGAGCCGTCTCCAAGGCGTGCAGGTCTTCGGGATTGAAAATCGCCGGCAAGGCCGCGCGGTTGACGGTCCCGTCCTCTTTCATCGCTTCCGCCGTAATGTTGGCGGTATCGGGGACCTGTTTGACGCAGACGATACTGTGATACCCCACGGCTCTCTTCTCCGAGTCAACGACGCTGGCTAAAACGCGCAACAGTATCACTTGACCCTAGTTTGGTCAACCCCGCAGGACGTTAAACCAGATAGAACTGGGAGTTTAGGTGAAAAAAACGCAAGGGCATTGCCCGTGGCCGCTTGCCGATCCATCCTCACCGTGACAGACGCCGCCCGCCAACAGGGTCTCTGCTCGGAACTGCCTGTATCATTCTGATGTCGATCTATATGTGCAATTGACGCAAAATAGATACAATGGGATGGATTGCCTTGTGTCAAAACGCGGGGGTTTCCCGCGGATTGCCGTCACGAGAGTGAAAACATGAGCAGGCTTCAATTGTCGCGCGACGCAGAGTTCATGGATCGACCGGAATTGGCCGCAGTGGCGTCGGGATTGCTCATCGACACGTGCGATGTGGGCAGTCGGACGGACTACCTGGACCGGGTGGTGGCGAGGCTTTGCCGAGCTTGCCGCGCGGAGGCTGCCGTGGTCCTCCGGGCTTCAGCCGGCCAGTGGTCGGCCGTGGCCCGGGCGGGTGACCATGTCAAAGTGCCCGGCGAGCTGCCGAGCGAAGCCATGGACCGGGAATCGCTGGTGTGTGCCGGCGTGTGGGTCGCCGTTCCGCTGCATGCGTCCGACCGCTTGGCGGAAGTGGTGGTCGCGCGAGCCGCCGATTCCCAGGCGGCGGCGAACCTTGGCGAGGTTCTCCAGCCGCTCGTGGGCGTGGTCCGGCACGGCCTGCGAATGGTCGAGACGCGCCTGGCCGACCAGCGCCGGCTGAGCCAGCTTGAGGCAATGCTCGAGATTGCCAACCGCTGGAACCGCACCCGCGAAGTGGGGCCCCTGCTGGAGCAAATGGCCGAAGCGGCCACGCGCCTGCTCGGGGCGGATCGGGCGAGCATCTTTCTCTGGGACCGGCGGACCAGGACGCTCGTCGGCCGCCCGGCCCTGGGGATCGCGCGAGGGGAGCTGCGCGTCCCCGACGATCGCGGCGTCGTTGGCCAGGTGGTTCGCTCCGGCCAACCGCTGCGGGTCGACTCGATGACCGAGCCGGAGCGGATTAACCGGCAGGTCGACCAGGCGCTGGGCTACAAAACGCGAACGATCCTCTGTGTCCCCCTGCGGAGCCGGTCGGGGGAGGTCATTGGCGCGTTCGAGCTGTTGAACAAGGACGAGGGGACATTCGACTCAGATGATGAAACCGTGTTGGCAGAGCTGGCCGGCCATGCCGTGATCGCGCTGGAAAACGCCCAGGATCGCCAGCAGCTCATTTCCGCCAACCGCCAGATCACCGATCAGGCGGCCGATCGGGTGGTGATGATCGGCGAGAGCCCCGCCATCCAGGCCCTGCGTTCGATCGTCCAGCGGGTGGCCGACACGGATCTGGCTGTCCTGATCCTGGGCGAGAACGGCACGGGCAAGGAGGTGGTGGCTCAACTGATCCACTATTTAAGCCGCCGCCGCGACAAGCCGTTTATCGCGGTCAATTGCGCGGCAATCCCCGACACGCTGGCCGAAAGCGAGCTGTTCGGCCACGAGAAAGGCGCTTTCACCGACGCCCGGGAGATGCGGCCCGGAAAGTTCGAGCTGGCGGCCGACGGAACGCTGCTGCTCGACGAAATCGGCGACCTGAGCCCTGGCGGGCAGGCCAAGCTGCTCCGCGTGCTGGAGGAGAAGGTGCTCGTCCGGGTGGGTGGTTCGATGCCGATTGCCACCGACGCCCGCGTGATCGCGGCAACGAACCAGAGCCTGGCGCAGATGGTTGGCCAGAAGCGGTTCCGCGAGGACCTCTACTTCCGGCTGAACGTGGTGACGCTGGAAATCCCGCCCCTGCGCGAGCGGCCGGTGGACATCATGCTCCTTGCGCGGCATTTTCTCAACGAGTTCTGCCGCCGCGCTCATCGCCCGACGCCCGAGTTTTCGCCAGCGGCGGTTCAGCGGCTCGAAGCCCACCCCTGGCCCGGAAACGTCCGCGAGCTGCGCAACCTGATGGAGCGGCTGGCCTATCTCTCGCCGGCGGATCGGATTGAGGCCGAGGATTTGGCGTTCATCCTCTCGCCCAAGCAGGAAGGCGCCCTGATAACCGAGCTCGGGCTGACGCTGGCCGGCGCGACGAGCAGTTTTCAACGCAAGTACATCGAGCAGGCGGTGGAGCGGTCGGGCGGGAACATGAGCCGGGCGGCGGAGGGCCTCGGCCTGCACCGCTCGAACCTCTATCGCAAAATGCGGCAGCTCGGCATGCCGTCGCCGGATTGACGCCAGGCAGTCGGCCGAATCGACGCCCACCAGGCCGGTCAGCCGCTAACGCGGATTATTCGTGAGCCGATCATAACCCGACGCGTAAGCGAGGACGGCTAACCCGAGTTGGCCTCGCTCACGCGTCGGGTTACAGCGGCGCGCGCGACACATCGAAAAATCGCCGGCTCATGAATAATCCGGGCTAAAGAGACGCGGGCGTCTCCTTGACCTCCCGATAATCCAACCGCACCTTTACGATCCGCCGCAAATCCTTGTCGCTGGCATAGAGGGCATCGCTGCCGGCAGCGATGCTGTATACCCAGCCGAAGGCGACCGCCGGCAGGGGGTACTTGCTCGGCGGTCCTTGGCAATCGGCATTTCCCCACGCGCCGATCCGCGCGATCAGGTTACCCGCCGTGTCGAGAACCTTTACGTGATACCTGAGGTAGTCGGTAGCGAAAACTCGGTCGGCTCCGTCGACGGCTACGCAGTTGGTGGAAACGGGGCACTGGCAGCCGCCGCCCATGACGGGGGAGACGCCCCGGTGGGCCCAAATTTCCGCGTCGGAGCCCCGCGCGCCTCCCCGCGGCGGGAACTTCACCAGGTAGGCCAGGTCCGACTGCGACCGGATCACCGCCTCGCCTCGCTTCCATTTCGGCCCCCGCCCAATCGCCCAATTGTGCACCGCGTCCATGAAACCCATCCGGGCCGTGTCGGACACGTAGAGACAACCTTTCGAGTCCATGGCCAGCCCCCCGCCCACCAAGAAAGTCCGGCAAACGTCTTCCTGGAGCTTGCCGTCCGGGCCAAAGCGGCGGACGACGCCATGCAGTCCGGGCTCGGTGTTGCGCTGGGCGTCCCCCTTCTGCAAATCGCAGACATAAAGATTGCCGTCGCGATCCGCCGCGCCGAGAAGGTAACCGCTCCGTGTGTTGGGCTTTTGCTCCGCGAAGTCCACGCCGGGGATCGGCTTCAGATTCCGGTCGCAGGCGATCACCCGGCCGACCTGGCTCGCGTAGAGGCGCCCACGGCGGCGATCGATAGAGAGCCCCGTCGTGCCGCGGAACAGGGACTGCTCGCCCTCCAGCCAGGCCGATCCGTCCTCGCTGGTGCGGACGATCGTTCCGCGCGCCTCGTCGTAGGCGAAGAGATGTCCTTGTCCATCGGCGGCGATCGCCCACGGGTAGACCAGAACGCCCTGGCGTACGCCGCTGCCGCAGTGACGCGGCTCGCCGGGGTGATCGCCGTGGTCGACGATGCGGGTGAACGTGGCGCGGCCGCCGCCGTTGCCAACCCACACGATCCGCGGATCGGCCTGCTGGTCAACGGCCACCAGGTTGGCCATTCCGTCGAGGGGAACGCTCCAGACGGCCTTTAGTCCCCCGCCGGGCGCGATCCGGAACTTGACAAGCTGGCCAAGCTTCCATCGCGCCCGCCCGATCGGGTCAAGCCGTCCGGTGACGTAGAGCGCGTCGCCCGCCGCCCGCACGGCAAAGACCTCGCCGAGCGGCGATTCGCTCCCGCCGACCACGAACTTCTGCACCTCCGTGACAAGCTGCCCATTGGAGCGGAAGACCCGCAGCGCACCCTGGTCCGCCACGTAGAGATTGCCTTCGTCATCCACGGCCAGGTCGCGAATCTGCCGGAAGAGGTTTTTGGCCCCGCCTTGGGCCGCCGGATC
Organism: Planctomycetota bacterium; assembly: GCA_023621895.1. GTDB lineage: Bacteria > Planctomycetota > Planctomycetia > Pirellulales > Thermoguttaceae > JAAYCB01. Next base: position 1,024 of record JAMOAF010000504.1, on the reverse strand, counting down.
GCCGAGTTGGGACTGTTTCTGGGGCAGCTTCTCGGTGCCGCAATACTCGAAATGTTCGGCCGGTTGCCGGCTTGCCAGGGCCACCTTCCGCAAGGCCCGGCTGGAACACAGGTAGGCAAAACCTTTTGTATCCGCCGCCCATGTGCCCTCTCCCATGGTCAGCCCCGAGAGAAACCAGAACGGATCCAGTTCGACGGGCAGGATCCGCGCCTTGACCGGCCCGAGCGCGTCCCACTCGGCGCGGACCAGCCCGGACTCGATCAGGTTCGTCTGCGGCTCGCCCATGAACGCTCGTCCGTCCCGGGTGATCCGCAATGGGGATGGGAACCGTGAAGGGTCTCGCTCGTCGCCGCTGTGGTACTTGTAGATCAGGTACGGCCAGGGGCCGCCGATGCGCTGCGGCACGGCGCGCCCGTCGACGTAGTCGCAATGCGGATACACGTCTTCGAGCTTGCCCGGCAGCAAGTTGGGATTGGGCGGGTAGACGGTCTCGAGGTAGTTTCCCTCGCGGTCGAAGCGAACGATGTGCGGATCGCCCCGGCGATCGGTGAACAGGGTCACGTAGAGCCTCCCCTGGCCGTCCACCTCGAGGCCGCAGACGTGGTCGAGAATCTGCCGGGGATCATGAGCCACGAAGCGGTCCCAGCGCGGCGTCAGGCCGATCGCCACGCGGACCCTGCACCCTTTCGCAGCGGGCTTGCCCTGGCTGTCCTTGCCGTCCCAGACGACCTTCTGGCGAAGGCTGCCCGGCGCCAGCGGCTCCGGCGCGTTCGGGCCGAGGACCCCGCACGCCAACTCGCGCAGCGGGTTGCCTTGAGAATCCACGATTCTTACCAGCACATCGTCCGGCTTGTCCAAGGCGAACGTGATCGCAACCGAGCCACCCTCGGCTACGCAATCCGGTCCCTCGATCAGCTTTGCCGGCTGCCGGGGATAGGAATCCTCGTCGAGCAGGATTCGCCGGGCCTCGTAGACCTCCTGATCCCAGAGCGACAGCTTATCGCGGTCGGCGGACGGCGGCGCC
>JAMOAF010000466.1 GCA_023621895.1 Planctomycetota bacterium | reverse complement strand
AACGGGTCAGCGGTGGCACAAGCGCGGGGCAAGCCCACGCGGCTAACGGGTCAGCCGTAGCACGAGCGCGGGGCAAGCCCACGCGGCTAACGGGTCAGCGGTGGCACAAGCGCGGGGCAAGCCCACGCGGCTAACGGGTCAGCCGTAGCACGAGCGCGGGGCAAGCCCACGCGGCTAACGGTCCGCTTTCGCGGCAGCGCTCGCCGAGCCGACGCCGCGGCGCATCAGCTCGCGCAGCTCGCCGAAATGGTGGCGGTAGACGCCCCGCGGGGTCGCGTTGTGCCGCTTGCAGAGCGACGCCGCCATTCCCAGCACCTCGCCCATCATGCCGGTGGTTCGCTGGACCCGCACCGTGCCCAGCGCCACGTGGGTCACGCTGATGTTCCGCCCGGCCATCATCAGGTTCTCCACGTTGCGCGAATAGAGGCAGCGGAACGGGATCGGGTAGGGAGTAACCGCCGTCGTCCGCGCCACCGAGCGGAACTCCTCGCCCGGGAAATGCTTCGTGTTCTCCGGATGCGGATAGTGCAGGTCGATGCCCCAGGTCGTCGTCACGCAGGCGTCCGGATACGGCTTGCGCTGGAGGATGTCCTGCTCCTGGAGAATCACGTCGCCCAGGAGCCGCCGCGATTCCCGCTTGCCGCCGATGTAGGCCACCCAGGCGAGGCGCTCGTTGGCCAGTTTTTCCTTAATCGGGCTGTGGTTCTTCTGGTAGGCCCAGTTGCCGAAGATCACGCGGAAGGCGTGGTCCCGCACCGCCTCGAACTCGGTGATCTGGTTCATGTTCATCCCGACTTCCCAGTCCCAGTCGCCGCGGCTGGTTCGCTGGTACGTCTCGTCGTTGAACGGGACCGCCCAGGGGCAGTCAGGGAAAGGCGCCGGCTCGGCCTCCCGGACCGCGTACCACTGGACCGAGGTGCCCATCACCATCATGTCCGCTTCGTCCGGGGCTCGCGATTCGCCGGTCTCCGCGCGGCTCTCGCGCCCCATCCGGCAGTCGGCGCCGGCCAGGAACCCGACCGAGCCGTCGCCCGTGCAGTCGGCAAACAGCGGGGCGGCGAACTTCAATTCGCGCGAGGTCAAAATGTCCTTGCCGACGACCGCCGCGATCCGATTGCCCCGCATCTCGACCCTGGAGACGTGGGTGTTGAGAAACAGGGAGAGATTCGGCTCCGCCCGCACCGCGTCGAGCTTTCGCTGGTCTTCGTAGTTGGATTCCGGTCCGGCGTTGTGGGTCCGCTTTTCCGGATGCTTCTCGATGATCGCCAGCACCTCCCGGCTGCGGGGCAGGTCCGGATTGTCGATCGCGTCCTGGCGGTTCCAATGGCCGACCGGGCCGATCTCGTCGACCAGGTCGCCGAGCCGCGGATAGGGGTCCTTGTGGATTCTACCGGAAAGGCCGACGCGGACCTCGGAGCTGTTGTTGCCGCCCAGCAGCGGCCGGTCCTGGACGAGGGCCACCTTCACCCCGAGCCTGGCGGCGGAGATCGCCGTGCACGTTCCCGCCATCCCGCCGCCGACGACAACCAGGTCGAACCGGCCCGCACTTGGAGCCTGATCCGGTAATTGGAGCAGCTCGCGGCGCATCGCGGCCATTTCCGGGTCGCGGTTGGGCGGGGTGAAGTCGCCGCGACGGGTCAAGAGAATCGCGTCGCAGCGGCCCGCAAAGCCCGTCAGGTCCCTTAGCGCCAAGGAGACCTCGCCGGGCGCGAGCTTGACCGTCCCCCCGTCCTGCCAGTGCCACTCGGCGCCCTCGGTTCCAAAGACCGCATCGAGCGGCTTGCCGTTGACGAGCAGTTGGAACTTGCCCGGCGACCCTTGGGCGCCCCAGTTGGCCACCCAATCGCGCGTCCGCACGAACACGCGGTACTCGCCACCCCCGGCCAGTTGGACCGCCGTCGTTGCGTCGGCCACCGGCACGCCCAACCCGTGGGCCAGCAGGTAGGGCGAGCCCATCTGGTCCATGCTCTGTTGGTCGACGACCCACCCGCCGCGATCGCGAAAGCCCTCGGCTTCGACGAGGAGCGTCTCTTCAGAGCGCGCCGCGCAAGGGGCAATCGCCAGGGCTGCCAGGACAAGGATTCGAATGCAAACTGGCATGAATATCTCCTCGGTCAATCAAGTTTGGGCTCCGGGTCGCTTCCGGGTACGTGGACGCAATCCGGCTCGCCTTCGAGGTAGTCGCCGGTCACCGCATAGGCCCTGGCGCGGCTTCCACCGCAAACGTGCCGGTACTCGCAAGCGCCGCATCTTCCCCTGTACCGATCGGGATCCTGGAGGGCCTGAAACACCGGGTGGGATCGGTAGGTCTCCACGACGGAATCTTGTGGAAATCGGCCGCAGACGACGGGGAGAAAACCGGCTGGATAGATCTCGCCGTTGTGGCCGACGAACATCACGCCGCGGCCGTCGGTCACCCCCAAGGGAGCCCGATGAACGCGGCGGGCGTGACCGCCGGCCCCGGCCCGGGGAGCGGCCAGCGGATGGCCCCCGTGCTGGAGGACCCAGCGGCGATAATGGGGCGCCTCGGTCGTCTTCACTCCATAGGCTTTCGTGCAGGCGTGATGCCAGAGCTTCTCGAAGGCCTTCTCGTATTCCTCGGCCGAGACGCGAATCTCCTCGACGCCGCGCCCCACCGGCACGAGGAAGAAGACCGACCACATGGCGATCCCCTCGCCGGCGAGCAGCTCGGCGATGGCGTCGATCTGGTGGAAGTTGCGCCGCGTGAGCGAGGTGTTGACCTGGACGGGAAATTCCAGGTCCCGGGCGTCGGCCAGCATCCGCCGCGTCCGCTCGAAGCTCCCTTCCCATCCGCGGAACGCGTCGTGCGTCACGGCATCGGCCCCGTCGAGACTGATTCCCAGCGCGGTGACTCCCGCTTGTTTGGCGCGCTCGAAGGCCTCGCGCGTTGCCAGCGGAGTCGCCGAAGGCGTCAGGGCGACCTGCAATCCACGCGACCGGGCATGTTCGACGAGATCAAACAGGTCCGCCCGCTTGAGCGGATCGCCGCCCGTGCAGACGAGGATCGGCGGCCGCGGGAACGAGGCCACCTGGTCGATCAGCCGGAACGACTCCTCCGTGGCGAGCTCGTCCGGGGCCGCCGTTTCCTGGGCCGACGCCCGGCAATGCTTGCAGACAAGATCGCACGCCCGGGTGATCTCGTAGTAGAACATCAACGGGTTGCGAGTGAAATCATCTTGGGTATAGGGCCGATGCTGCATGTGTTCATTCCTGGGGAGCGGGAGGGTCTTCCGCAGACGATCCGCGGTCGCGGAGCGAAGCTCCGCCCTGCGGCCCGGAGGGGTCGCGGATGATTTCGCCGCGAAGGACCGAGTAATAACGATAACAGGCGGGCATGTGGGAGCCAACCCCGGCCAGGGCGACGACGCCGAGCAGGATCGGGAACCGCGCCTCCCAGAAAAACGGGATCAGGGCGACGAGCAAGAGCTTGACCAGGGTGGCCAGCCCGCGGCCCTGGTGGAGCCAGAGCAGCCGCCCGCCGGACTCGAGCGCCACGAGCGCCGCGCCGCTGGCGGCGCAGGCCAGCAACCAGGGGAGCAAACGGCATTTCGAAACGTCAAAAGCGTGGCCGCCGAGCAGAACGCCCATGGCGGCCAGGTGGGCCGTCCGCACGGAGATATTCCACGCCCGCACGCTCCGCAGCACGGCAAGAGGAGACGATCCAGAAGCCATCGGTCTACCGATCCTGATCCTTCTGCCGGGCCTCGCGGGCGCGGCGCTCGTTCTCCTCCATCTCCTTGATCGTCACCCCGCTCTCCATCGAGTGGCGCGGGGCGTTCTTCTGCTCGCTCGCCGAGGCCGGCACGATCTGTTTCAGCACGACGTCGTCGAACTCGACAACCCCGGCGCCGAGGTAGGCGTAGAGCATCACCCGGCCCCACTTGGGCTCATACTTGGTGTGCCGCGGCGTGAAATCCTCCGTGTGCGTGTGCCACTGGTTCCTCTCGCCCTTGAGGTTCTGCTGGCTGCGGTAGCATTCGCGAAGTTGGCCGAGCTGGGGCACGTACTCGACCTGGCCGGGCTGCGTCAGGGGATGCCGGGCGGGGCTCGCCTGGCCGGCGGCCTTGTACTCGCTGGGCATCTCATCATAGCACTTGATGAACACGATCACCTTCGGCCCGTTGCTGCGGTAGCGGCACTGGAACCGGTACTTCGCCCCCTCGTCGATCGGGAAGGGTTTGCTGTAGTACATCACCCCGAATCCATCGCCGACGACCTGGTCGAAGGTGAAGCGGATCACCCGGTTGGCCGGATTGCCGGACTCGGCAATCCACTGCACGAGCCTGCCGAGGGGCTCGCGCTCCTGGCCGCCGCGGTCTTCCCATCCGACGGGAGCCCCACCAAGGCCCTTCTCGAAATCGCCCCCTTCCACGAGGTTCGGGTTGCTCAGCCAATTCTGCTCGGCAAAGGCATCCGGCGGCGGCGGCTCGCCAGGCTCGCGGCCGTGGAGCGCATCGAGCATTTCCTTGACGTACAGGTGCGGGATCTCGCTGACCGTTTGCGTGCGGACGTTCGTTTTCTCATAGAGGACCTTCGGCTGCGGACCCTCGGAAAAGTCGGCGCACTTGATCGTCAGGTCGTAAACGTCCCACTCCTGGCCCGGCGCCCTTTCGCAACTCCCCCAAATCGCGATCTGCGCGTCGAACAGGTCGCGGAGAACGCGGCCGATTTCTTCGATCGGCGTCTGGGGCGTTATTTTGACCTGGTTTTCGGCGCAAATGTCGCGGATCGTGATCGCATCGGGTGTGGCAAGTCGCCCTTCCTTGCGAATCTTCGCCACGATCATCTCGCCGATCATGCCGCCGTAACGCCCGTTGTCGAACTCCGAAACGAAGTCGAAGGGAATCACGACCTTCTCCCGGCCGTAGGAATCGGCGTGCACCGCGGGCAGCGCCGCGGCCATTTCCCCGGCCGTCTCGCCGGCCGTCTCGATCACTTCGGTGAGCGGCTCTTCGACGACCGCGCTCGCCCCCCCTTGCTGGCGGGCGAAATCGCGGTCGGCCTCGCAAAGCGCGTCGAGGGGCACGACGGCGCCGAGTCCGTCACTCGTCTCCAGGCACACCTTCCCCTCGAGCAGCGAAACGAACTGGCCCGTGGCCAGCGTTTTCCCCGCCGGGTCCTTCCACTGCCGGCCGGCCGGCGCGGCGGCCTTCTCCTCCGGCTCGCCGGGGACTTCCGCAACGGGCGCCGCGGGCGCCTTCGATCCAGCAGTTTTCCCCGGCTCGCCGGCACGCTGCTCCCGCGGCGCCTTGGGCGCGGCGCTGCCGGTCTCCGCCTCGTCCGGCGCGCAGCCCGAAAACACCCAGGCTGCGATCAGCAGCATCGCTGCGAACAAGCGACTTCGTTTCATATGCGTGCTTTTTTCCCCATGTCAAGGCGGCGGGCTGCCGCCGGTCAGCGTGGGCGGCTCCTGCGAGCTGCCGGTCAGCACCGGCGCGGTGCTCTCCGGCTGGCCGCCCTGGGCGAGACGTTCGAAATAGCGGCGGTTGAGTTCCTCCCATCCAACGGGCGAGGGGTCCTGCATGCTGCCGAGCAATTCTTTCTGGACGTCGGCCGAGAGATTGACCGTCGCGTCGCGGCGGACCTCGAATTCGCCCTCGAGGTGCTGTTTCACGTTGCCCAGGCCTTCGAGCACGACGTCCCTCTGGCGGAGCGCGTTCTGGTAGCGGCCCGACTTCAGATCGCGTTCGATCTGGGTCATCGTCTCGATCATCTTCTGCAAGTCGGTGTGGTGATAGCCCATCACGGAGTAATGCTGTAGGTCGACGCCTTCGGCCTTGTTGCGCAGGGCGGCCTGCTTGCCCGCCAGCCGGTTCAGGTCGCGCTCGCCGCGGGAGCCGGGCACGGGGCCTTCAAGCCCCTCGCCCCCCTCGCCGCTCTCTTTCCCGCCGCCGGTGGCGCCGCCCGTCGGGTCCTTGCTGTGATCCTTGATCTGGCCGTCGACGTACGGGTCGGGCGTCAATCGGCTGGGGGTCTTCCTTCCGCCCTTGCCGATCGCCTCGTCGCCGACGAACTCGCCGCTCGACTTGCCCTGGCGGCCCTCGCCCGCCCGGCCGCCGATCTCGCTCGTGTTCGGCAGGCGGTTGCCGGTGGCGCCCTTGGCGCTCATGTTGGAGATCGGCCCGTCCATCACGTCCCAACCGGCCCCCTTGTCCAGCGAATCGGCCGCGCTCGACGAGACGTCTTCCATCTCGTCGAACAGGTCCTCCTCCTCTTCCAGCAGGTCGCCGATCAGGTCCTCCAGCTCGCCGGGCAACTCCGCCATCGGGGCCTCCTTCCCCTCGTCGGTGAGCGATTCCTCCTGGCTCCAACGCTCGCGGTCCGGCGTGTCCGGCAGCCACTTCTCCATGTTCGTCTGGATCTCCTCGGCCATCTCCGCGCCAAGCTGCTCGAGCGGCACCGCGATGTCGGCCGTCTTCTTCAGCAAGGCATCCTCCGCCATCTTGATCTCCGTCTGGATCTCGACGAGCTCCTTCAGGCTCGACGGGTTGGCGAAGTCCTGCTCGGGCAGCTTGCTCAAATCCGTGTTGAGCTCGGTCATGAACCGCGACCAATCGTCTTCGGCCGCCTCCAGGGCCTTGATCAACTGGTCGCGGGCCTCGGCGAAATCCTCGACCGGGGCCTTGGCCAGGTTTTCCGCCGCCTCGACGACCTTCTTCTGCTGCTCGAGTGCCTTTTCGAGTGCTTCGTTGAGCTTCTCCAGCTTATCTCTCGCTTCGGGCGGCAGGTCGCCGACCTGGCGGTCTTCCATCTCCGCAAGCTCTTCCGTCTGCGCGCGGCGAACAACGTCGAGCATCGCCCGCAGAACCTCGATGATCTTGCCCTGCTTCAGCCCGAGCTGGCCCACGGTGGCCGGCAACTCTTCAATCGTCTTGGCCTGCACCAGCTTGTCGCATTCGGAGACCGCCGCGATCATCTCGCCAAACGCCAACTGGTTGAGCACCCGTTTGACGGCCTGGTGCTCC
>JAMOAF010000775.1 GCA_023621895.1 Planctomycetota bacterium | reverse complement strand
CGTTCTTGCCGCCCGCGGTCACTTCGGCGGTCAGTCCTGAGCTGGCCGGCGACTTGTACTTCTCCGGCAGCAGTTCCTTAACGGTCACCTCCGGCGATTTGCCGTGCTTGGCGGCATAGGCTTGCGACTCCTCCTCGCTCATGGCGCCCTCGACTTGCGTCTTGGAGATCGCGACCTGGTATTTGCCGGGCATCACGCCGTCCTCCGGCGTGAGCGTCTGCAACTGAAAACGGCCGCTGGCGTCCGTCAAGCCGCTCGCGGCGCGGCCCTCCCCCTCGGGAGAAAAGACCACGGTGGCGCCCTCGACCGCCTGGCCGTTGTGGGTCACCGTGCCGCTGGCGGCGATGGTTCCCTCGAGCCCCGCCGGCGCGCAACCCACCCAGGCAATGCTCCCGGCGAGCAGCAACAAGCAGATCAGATATCGCATTGAACCGCACTCCCTGTCAGTTGTGAATAGAATTGGAATACACCAGTGAAGCGGAATCCGAAGGCTAGACCTGCGCTGGTCTCCGTCACCTCCGCGCGCTTGATGCCACGCGGGAGCCGTTCGGTCACGGCGCCTGAACCGACTCCATGCCGTCCTTCGATCCCAGCGCCCCCCAAATGCCATAAGGCGAGGGGCCGACGGCCACGCTGCCGAGCGCAAGGTTGCCCGTGTTGACAGTGTCGCTGATGAACGACACCGCCCCGTCGCACCACACCACCATGACTCCGCCCGGATGGTAGCTGGTCGGTGGAACAAAAATCTCTTCCCCCCAGTCTGCCGTTCTGCCACAAGTCGGACCGTTTGGCGGCAGGATGGTGTTGATCGATGTGCTACCGCAAAAACCGGCGGCCCAAAACCAGCCACCTCCACCTGAGCTCGAGAAATAGGTCAGACCGCTACGATACATTCCTCCGGTACCGAGCGTGCCCATGCACACGATTGGGCTGTTCTTCGTCGGGTCGGTATCTAGGGCACCGACTTGGTTGGTCACACCGCCACCCTTGACTCGCGGTCCACCGACGCCAAGGCATCGTTCGCTCATGGCGATCGTGTTGCTGAGGCCGTCGGTGACCGCGCGGAAGTTGAAGTTCTTACGGAACGCAAATGGGCCACGGGTTCCCATCAACCTTGTGCCGGAAGACCACGAATGCGGCGTCCAGTCGCCGACACTGAAGCAGTAGCTGTTGCGCCCGGTACCTTCGCTGCTCCTTTCGGCCGCTCCAGGATCGGAGGGACACAGATATGTCGGGATCATCGCCACCCACGGCAGATACGCGGTCGTCCGTCCAAAGTAGCTTGCGTACGGCGGGTAGGTGACGCCGCCGAACGTGCTTGTCGAAGTGATCTGGTCATGCAGCGCGGATTGCTCGATGAATGGCAAGAGCCCGACCAGGCCGCTGACAAAGGTGAATCTTCCCACGGCGGCATCAACTTGCAAATAGGGCATTGCATTGTAGGTGTCGTGATAATTGTGGATCGCCAGCCCAAGCTGTTTCATGTTGTTTCCGCACGCCGAACGGCGCGCGGCTTCGCGGGCCGCTTGCACCGCGGGCAGCAGCAGGGCAATCAAGATGCCGATGATCGCGATCACCACCAGGAGCTCGACGAGTGTAAAGCCTCGTCCATTCTTCGACCTCAACAGGGAACGGCCAGACATAGCCAACCTCCTTTGCCTTGAGAAAGCAGACAGAGAAAAGCCGAGAAACGGAACAATTAGACGCGGGCAGTCACTGCGCTGACCCCCTTCCCCCGGACGGCCACGCTGATGAGCATCAATCCGCCCCAACGGGAACCAGCCCGTGGACAGAGGCCAACCACCCATATTCTGGCCGATTCGGTCCGTGCTCGTCAACCACATTTTGCGCAAAACTGTATATCAAAACGCGCAATGAGGGCAACTGGCCGAACTTTTGCCCATTTAAAAAGGGCGGCCCAACTCAGCCGAACCGGCAGGCCGTAGCGACGCGAGGACGCAGGTCGAGTAAAATACAGGTTGGCAGCGCGGGCTGGCACGCGGTTCCCTTCGACCAGCAAGTCCGCTTGGGCCGTCCGCGCGGGGGGGGACAGACCCTCGCCCCCGTTTTGCGGCCCTCTCGTCCCGAAGGGACACCCCTAAGCCAGCCCAGGGCGGAGGACGGCGAGTGTAGCGAGCCGTCCGGAGCCCTGGGTTAGAAGCCGCGTCAGACCCTGCCAGCCCCAACGGGGCGGTCCTAACAAAGCGGCCAAGAGCATGTCTCAGTTGTTGGCCAAAGGCATGGGTGTCGCACTCGATGAACGTTCCGCCTGGGATTGACGAGGACGGTCATCCGCTAGAGTCGCCCCGTTGGGGCTGGCCGCGTTTTGCGCGGCCCCTGACCCAGGGTTGCGCTTGGCTCGTTTCACTCGCCGCGCTCCACCCTGGGCTGGCTTAGGGGTGTCCCTTCGGGACGGGACGAAAGCTCCTGACCCAGGGTTGCGCTTGGCTCGCTTCACTCGCCGCGCTCCACCCTGGGCTGGCTTTGGGGTGTCCCTTCGGGACGGGACGAAAGCTCCTGACCTCGCCGCGCTCCACCCTGGGCTGGCTTGGGGGTGTCCCTTCGGGACCGGCCTCAGCTTGGATGAAAGCCACCGACTGCGCACGGAGTCTACCCGCCATCTCTACCCCCCCCGGTGGCAAGCGTGCCACGAAAAGACAACAATGGAACAAGCACAGCCAAACCAGAAAAAACCAGTTTTCACCTCCCCGCAACCCGGGCGACCAGCCGGCGTGCCGCGCTGGCTGGCGCAGAGAGCCCACGATGGACCAACCTCGCATCGCACTGCTGATTGAAACCTCGCTGGGATACGGCCGCGGGCTGCTGCGAGGGATCGTCGAGTATGCGCGGCACTATGGTCCCTGGTCCTTCTACGTGACGCCGGGCGATCTCGTCCAGCGGGTTCCAAAGCTGGTCGAATGGGGCGCGACCGGAATCATCGCCCGAATCTGGACCCCACAGGTCGCCAAGGCGATCCTCGACACCGGATTGCCGGTCATCGCGCTCGACCTGAACCACGACCAGGTCGCGCCGGAAAGCCCACTATCGGGCCTCTGCGAGGTCTGCCCGGACGGCGTCGAAGCGGGACGGCTCGCGGCGGAGCACCTCCTCGATCGGGGCTTCCGCCGCTTCGCCTTCGTCGGGGCGTTCAACAACCCCCTTTGGTCCACGCGGCGCGAGGAGGGTTTCGTCGCCCGGACTGAGGAGGCGGGGCTCCCCTGCGAGGTCTACCCAACGCCCAAGTCGCGCCTGGGACGCGAATGGGCGAAGGAACAGGAGACGCTCGGGCAGTGGTTGTCGAGCTTTCCCCGGCCGCTGGGCGTGCTGGCCTGCGACGATGAGCGCGGACTGCAAGTCCTCGAGGCGTGCCGCGCGGCGCGGCTGCTCGTGCCGGAGGACGTGGCCGTCGTGGGCGTCGACAACGACGACCTGATGTGCGAGCTGGCCGATCCGTCTCTTTCAAGCGTCGGCCTCGACACGCGGCGCGCCGGATATGAAGCGGCGGCCCTCCTGGACGACCTCATGCGCGGGCGATTCAAGAGCGCCCGCCGGATTCTCGTCAAGCCGGTTGGAGTGGTGGCGCGGCGCTCCACCCAGGTGTTCGACCTGAAGGATCGCGAGGTGGCGCTGGCCGTTCGCTTCATCCACGACCACGCGTCGCGCCCGATCAACGTATCCGACGTTGTGCGGCACGTCTGCCTGTCGCGGAGGGCCTTGGAGATTCGCTTCCAGCGAGCGCTGGGGCGGAGCGTCCACGACGAGATCATCCGCTGCCATCTCCAGCGGGCCCAGGTGCTGCTGTCGGAGACCGAAAGGACGATCGCCGAGGTGGCGTCGGCCGCGGGGTTCGGATCAGCCTGCCACATGTATCGGGCGTTCCGAAAACACCTCGGATGCGCGCCCAGCAGATGGGCCCGGCAGGCATGATCCGGCCCTTTCGGTCCCCCGCGCGGGCTCACCACATCGCGTTGATCCGCTTGAGCGTTTCCTCGACGAGCACCTGCCCGCCTTCGGGGCCGACGCAAATGCTCTTGACGATCGCGCTGTAACCGCCCCCCTGGTACGCCAGGGCCGTCGGCAGATAACCGGCGGAGCTGGCCGAGCCGCAGATTCCGCAGCCGTCGGTCAACTGGACGACAAACGTCTGTCTTGCCTTGGACCGTGCCTTCATCTGGATTCCGTAGCTCGTGAACAGCTCGAACGGATTGGTGGCCATGGCCGTCTCGCCAATCCGCATCACGTGGATCGGAACGCCAAACGCGGCGTGCGGGTCCTTTTGCTGCGCCTCGTAGCGGGCGACCACCGTATTGGCCCAGCTGTAGAGGCGGACCTTGTTCGGGTCCGTCTCCATCGCCTTCTTGAGGCTCTCCGCCTCGGATTTCGTCTGCTTGTATTCCGCCTCGGTGATGCGGTACTGCGGCAGCGAAATCACGGCGTATTCATGTTTCAGAACAACGTCCGACGTCTTGGCCGTCTTGGCGGGCTCGTAGCTTTCCTCGACCCCCCAGGCGATCCGCCGGCCGATTTCCTCGATCCGGGAAAGTTTCCGCAAAGAGGACATCCGGTCCTCGGCGGCCTTCCGGTATTGCGTATGCGGGGACATGTCCCCCGCCGCGCCGCACAGGGCGACAATGCAGACGTCCTCGCCGAACTTGCCATGGAGCATTTGCCGCGTCGGGTGCCAATAGTCCGCATGAAGCTGGCTCAATCCTTCGACCTCCTGCGCGGGGCAGGAAACGTTGACGATCATCGCCAGGAGCTTGTCGGACGCGTTCCAGAAGAACATCGTATTGACGTCGTGGTCTTCCACTCCCTCGATGCACCGAAAGTCCGGGCTGTTTGTCTTTCCGTACATCGCCGCCGAACCGTTTGCGTACACGCTGCGGCGATTATACGCCACCACGGCGTGCCCCAGCCCGTACGAAAACTGGCCTTCCACGCGGCTGTTCCAGGCCCGGGCGATCGCCGGGGCAATCCTGTCGGCCGCCCAGAGATCGAACTCCGCCGGCCTCATGCAGTCGGCATCCTCCGGAATGTAGTATTTTTTGGGGTCCGCAACCGGGGCGGTGTGCGTATGCGTCCCGCAGAGCACGAGGTTGTTGACGTCGAAATCGGGAAGCAGCTTTTTGACCGCGGCGCGGATCGGAGCGTCGATCTCAGGGCGTACCCCGACCATGTCCATCGAGAGAATGATGAAACGCGCCAGCGATTGATCCCCCTCGCGGCTCTCCAGGGCGATCGCGTTGGCGGTGATCGGCGTCAATGCCCCGTGGGAAATCCGCGTTCCCATCTGGCCGTCGAGCGCCACCGGCTTGGGCGGGGTAATATCGCAACTCGCCGCCCCCACGTAGAGCTGCGCGGCCTGGCAGGGCAGGGCGAGGAAGAACCAGGCAGCAACAAGAGCGAAACGTTTCATGAGGCACTCCTTCGTGTCAAAACATGGCGTTGATCATCTTCAGCGTTTCTTCCACGAGCATCTGCCCGCCTTCGGGGCCAACCACGTTGCTTTGAATGACGGCGCCGTATCCGCCGCCCTTGACGGCCCGCTCCGAAGGCAGGTAAGTCCCGCTGGAGGCGTAGTGCCAGTCGCTCTTGTCCTCTTCCGGCGCGCCGGCCGGCGGCTGCGGCGCCGCGGCCCCGTTGGCCAATTGGACGACAAACGTCTGCACCGCCTTCGACCGGGCCTTCATCTGGATTGCAAAGTCGGTGTACAACTCGAACTGGTTGGTGCAGAGGACCGTCTCGCCGATGCGGAGCACGTTGACCGGCGTCGCGTGCGCCGGGTGAGGATCGGTCTTCAGCTTTTCGTATCGGGCGGCGACCCGGGCATTCCAGCCTCCCCTGCCGTCGTCCGGATGGGCCTTGAGGCGTTCCGCCTCGGCCTTGCAGGCCTTGTACTCCGCCTCCGTGACGATCCGCTCCGGAAGCTTGAGGACGGCGTATTGGTGCTTCACGACCACGTCGTCCTGCTTGGCGTGTTGAACGGCCTGGTAGACCTCGTCGACTCCATGGACGATCCGCCGGGCGATCTCCCGCAGCCGGTCCAGCTTCCGCAGACTCGTCATCCGGTCGTCCGCCGCCTGCCGGTAGCGGAGATGCGGCGACTGGTCGCCCGCCGCTCCGCAAAGGCCGACGATCGCGACATCCTGGCCGTACTTCTCCCTGAGCAGCTCGCGGGTTGGGCCCCAGTAGTCGGAAGAGAGCAGGTGATTGCTCTCCACCTCCTGCGACGGGCAGGAGACGTTGACGACGATCGCCAGCAGCTTGTCGCTCGTGTCCCAGAAGAACATCGAGTTTATGTCATGGTCCTCCATCCCCTCGATGGCGCGGAAGTTGGGGTCGCCCGTCTGCCCGTACATGACCGCCGTGCCGTTGGCGTAGACGGCCCGGCGGTTGTAAGCGACAACGCCATGGCCGAGGCCGTAAGAAAACCTGGCGGGCTTTCTTCCATCCCACGCCTGCCGGGCGGTAGCGCCGATTCTGGATACGGCGAACTTGACGTAGTCCGACGGGACCTGGACTCCTTCCTGCTGCTTGAAATGACCGTCCACGGTCGGGGGGGCGGAATGGGTGTGCGTGCCGGCGACGATCAGCTTGCCGAGGTCGAACTCGGGCAGTTGTTTGTGAACTGCTTCGCGTATCGGCAGCAGAATGCTCGCCCGCACGACAGCCGTGTCGACGCTGATGATCACTGCCGATTCGAGGGACTTGTCGCCCTCGCGCGATTCGATCGCCAGGATGTTGGCCGTCAAGGGGTATTCAACCCCCGTGGACACGCGGGGCGAGAACTGGCCGGCGAGAAACGACGGCATGTCCGGCGTGATGTCGCAACTGGCCGCGCCGACGTAAAGCGTCGCGGCCTGGGCATGCGCCGCGGCAAGAACCGCAACGATCGCTAAGGGAAAGAAGATGTTACGCAAGGCGCTCATGGCAGGCCTCCTTTTTTTCTCGAGAGTGGAAAGCAGCAAGATGACATAACTCCTAAACGCTGCGCGAC
>JAMOAF010000740.1 GCA_023621895.1 Planctomycetota bacterium | reverse complement strand
CTCAAGCGGGGCCGGCGCTGGGCTTCGTCCGGCCCACGAACCACGCCGGCGGCCTGGAGGCGGGGATGACCAACGGCCAGCCGATCGTGGTCCGGGCGGCGATGAAGCCGATCAGCACGCTGGCCAGGCCGCTGGAATCGGTGAATCTGAAGACAAAGCGGCCGGAGGCGGCCGCGTATGAACGGAGCGACGTCTGCGCCGTGTCGGCCGCGAGCGTGATTCTCGAGAACGTGGTTGCGCTGGAGATTACGGCCGCCCTGATCGACAAGTTCGGCGGCGACAGCCTCGCGGAGATGGAGGCTCGCTGGCAGTTGTTCCACGAAATGGCGGCCAGGCGATAGCACCCGCAAGAGGGAACAAGGATGTTCCGGTTGTCCGATTCAACTCGGCGTCTCGTCACCTTGGCGCTATTCGTGCTGTTGTGCGCGGGGCCGATGGTGACCTTCTCGGCGCTGGGCGTCTGGCGGCGCCTGCCGGGCCGGATCGAGAGCGAACAGCGCCGCTTGTCGCTGCTTCTCGGCCAACCGGTCAAGCTCCAGTCGCTCCGCCACCTGTCTCCTTCGGCGGTTCTCTATGAAGGCCTCGAAATCCACGATCCGGAGACGGCCGCGGTGCTGGTCCGCTGCGATCGGCTGCGCGTCGCCCGGCAATCGAGCTCGCTGGACAAGAGCGGCAAGCTCGTCGGACCGCGGTTGCGATTGACGGCGGGACAGCTGGCCATCGGCGCCGAGTCGATGCGGTCTTTGTGGCCGTTGATGGAGCGCCTGCTCCAGCGGCGGATGGGCGAAGGCCCGCCGCAGATTGACCTCGTGGCGGAATCGGTGGCAATCTCCGGCGCGGAGGCGGTTTTCCCGCTCAAGCAGGTTCGCAGCCGGGTGACGCTGCGGAGCGAGGCCTCCCAGATCGAGCTCGGGTTGCGGGTGGAAGGATACGAGACTCCGAAGCCGGTCTATCTGCGGATTGTGCGCAACCGTCAGCTCAGTCCGCCGGTCGACGGCTTCGACGTGTTCACCGGCGAAGGCCCCCTGCCGTGCGCCTTGTTTGCGGCGGTCTTTCCGGTTTTTGGAGGCCTTGGCGAGGGGGCTCGGTTCCAGGGCTACCTGGTGGCCAACCGCGCGGCCGACGGCTGGGAAGGCGAAGTGCTGGGCCAGCTACAGAACGTGGACCTGAAGGAGCTTGTCGGCCGTCGATTCCCTCACGAGATGAGCGGCGCGGGGCTGATGGAACTGGAGCGGGTGCGGTTCCGCGCCGGGCGCGTCGTCTCGGCGCAAGGGGCGTTCCACGCAAGCAACGGGCGGATCGGCCGATCGCTGATCAACGCGCTCCGCAGCCAACTCCAGCTCCAGGGCGATTTCGCCGGGAGCGGCTCGGGAAGCCTCGTCCCCTACGAAGAGCTGGGGCTGAGGTTCTATTTCGACGCGGGCGGGGTTTGTATTTGGGGTGATTGCTCCTCGCCACCGGACGGTACGATGATCGTCTACGGATACGGCCAGCGGCTCCTGCAACCGGCCGAGCCCGAGCGGGCGCAGCGGCTTCCGGCGGCGATCGCCGCGCTGGCCGCGACCGGCGAGGAGGAGCTGTTTCTCTCGGCGCGGACGGCCTGGCTGATGGAACGTTTGCCCCTGGGCGCGCCAATCGCGGCGGCCGCGGCCGCTCCCGCGTCCAGCGGGGCTGAACCGTTGCGGCGCTGATCGATCCGGCGCCGGCGGTCATTGCACATCCGGCACGGTTTCAGCCCGCGGGCGGTCGATTTCTCCCGGCGCTTCAACCGGTTCGGGGGAGACGCCGGTCTCGCCCAGGTAGCGGATGGCGGCCGCGGCGACGACGACAAAATTCACCACCAGGAAGCCGGCCACGTACCAGCCGCCTCCTTCACCGCTGCCGTAGCTGTGCATGCCGCTGCCGAAGAAGTAATTGACGCCCCACCAGGCCATGACGATCGCGGTGATGGAGACGACGGCGCCGGCGGCGAGGGAGAAATCGCGCAAGACGCCGGTGATGCGAAAATGTAGCACGCCGACGTAAATCAGCAGCGAGATCAGGGCCCAGACCTCCTTGGGGTCCCATCCCCAGAATCGCCCCCAGGAAACGTCGGCCCACAGGCCGCCGAGGATCGTGCCGGCGGCGAGCAAGACGACGGCCACCTGGATCGAGCGATAAATGAAGCCCGACAGGGCCTCGCAGGCCTCGGGGCCTTGGCGGCGGGCGGCGCCGCCCTTGGAAGGATCGCCGTCGCGGTACCGGCCGAGCAGGTAATAGCCCATCGCGGCGATTCCCAGCGCCCAGGCTAGGAAGCCGGCTCCATAGCTGGCCGTGATCGTGAGCACGTGCACCGTCAGCCAGAAATTATCGCGCAGGACGGGCATCAGGGGATTGATCCCCTTGTCCCAGATGGGGGCGAAATAGGCAACCAGGCCAAGAACGAACGCGAGTCCCGCGCCGGCCACGGCGAAGGCCTTTCGGTCGACCGTGCGGCGAAGCACCGCCCCCAAGCCCGCCTTGGCCAGCGTCCAGGGGATCGTCACCGCGCTGAGCAGGGCCGCCAGAGCGAGCCGCGGCACGAGCCAGACCGACAAGCCAAACATCATCAAGCCCACCAGCCAGACAATCCGATCGTTCCACGTCTCGCTCCGCGGCGCCATCCGCACGATCGCGTAGCCGGTTCCCGACCCATACGACACCGCAGCGAGAAAATAGACGACTGCGGCCGCCAGGGCCAGCCTCGGCAGCAAGAGGACCCAGCGGACGCCGGTCCAAGCGGCCGGGCCCATCAGTTCCTGGTCGTGCTCCCTGTTCCGGGCGATGCCCGGGGCGCCGGGGATGGCCGTCATTCGCCAGGCATGGCGGATCGCCGGTCCGAACAGGGGAGCGAGTGCGAACCAGAGGCCGAGCAGGGCCGCGACGAGGGCCACGAAGACGACCGTTTCGAACATGTTGGTCACCGGCGCCCAACCGGTGACGCAGACCCGCAAGGTAAAGCCGTAAACGGAAAACGCCTGGCCGGCGACCAGGGCGAGAACCCCGATCCAGTACATCGGCGCGCGGAGCACGCCGAATGCGACGCCCAGGCAACACAGGGCGAGGAAGCTGAAGACCCACGACCAGAGGAACGGGTCGAGACGGTAGTAACGGACTTCGGCGTCGGTCGCCCCGGGCGGGGGATAGGCGGTGGCGGCGATCAGGGCTTCGTCGCGATTGCGGAGCGGCAAGCCGGCGCGATACGGTTCGACCTGCTCGGCCAGGGCGCGGAGCTCGGCGGCGAACCGGTCCATAGCGGCTTCGAACCGCTCCGCGCGGCCGGCCGCCCCGCGATCGACGTAGGCGGCGGCCGCCTCGGCCAGCGCCGCTCGTTCAGGCCGGTGCGGACTCTTCTCCGCCAAGAGCTGGAGATACTCCAGCCGGGTCCGGTTCTCCGGATACAGCGCCGCGGGGGGCGTCTCCGGCAGGCCTGGCCGGAGGAAACGGCGATAGACGTCGTTTCCGCTGAACAGGAGCGTCTGCACGCTCAGCCAGGGTTGCGACTGGTCGTCCGTGCCGCGGTCCTGCTCGAGGGCCGGTGAATTCAAGCCCGGCACAAGGCGGAGCGCGGGGTGGCTTTCATAGATCGCCAACTCGGCCTGGGTGATGGCGATCGCCAGCTCGCCGGCGCGGCTGGCGACCAGGTGGGCCTGGCTCCGCAATCGCTTCCAGCGCGGGGCGGTGTATTCCGGCGGCGCGGCGCGGCTGAAGATTTCCTTCATTCCCCGCTCGGTGCTCTCGGCGAGTTTCTGGGCCTCGCGCTCGGCGCTGGCGAGCATCAATTCCGCCCGAATCGGATCGGACGCGTTGCGGTCGGTGATCTCGCTGAGCGAGCTAAGGGCTGATCGGACGGCCTCGATCTGGGCGTCGATGTTGCCGTCGTAGACGGCCGGAGTGAGCGATTCCAGGCCGCTTTTGGCTTCCGCCCAGATCGTGGCGGCGCTGTTCCATGCCGTGGCGGCGTCGCCGAGCCTGGCCAGAAAGGGCTGGGGCGGATCGCGAAACGGGTCAAATGTCAGCGCGCGGTATGTCGAAAAGGCTTCGCTGAGCTGGGCGAGTTTGCGCTCGGTGGCGGTAAGCTCGACGTTCCGCCCGATGCCCTGGCGGCGCTTGTTCTGCAACTGGTCGAGAGCTTCCCAGAACCCCTTGGATTCGGCCACTGCGCGGGGCGAAACGTATTTCAAACGGATTCCGCTCTCCGAATGGGTCGGCAGCCCGAGCACGTCTTTGCGGAGACCTTCGTGTTCGGCGAGCAGCAGCGGCACGAGCTCCCAGCGTTCGGGTTCGACGAGCCAACTGAACAGCAGTTCCGCGGCGGGAAACTTGCGGGAACCGCCAGGGAAGAGTCTTTCCGCCTCGCGGAACTCGGGAAGGCTTCTCGTCGCGGCCGCCGCGCCGTCGAGACTGAGGCGGGGATTGGCGCTGCCGCAAACCGCCTCGACGATCTGCTGGGCGAACGTGTTGACCGGCATCATGCGGCCGCTGTGAAACACCGGCAGGCGCTGCCACGCCGAGAAATCGGGTTCTCCGGCGCTTGCCTGCGTGGCCGAAACCACGGCGATCGCCAGCCAGCCGATCAAGGCGACTCTTGAAAGCATGAAAAACCTCGCATCGGGTAGGTCTGCGGCGGTTGCCGCAACCGCCGCGGAACGTCATCGTGCCTTAGGCCGCTTCCCGCTCGGGGCCCGCGCACCGCGCGCGGGTGGCGAAGAAGTAGGCCCTCATGTAGAACATCGTGGCGATCCCGGCAACGATCATCAGGCTGCCGAAGTATTTCAATCCCCGTCCGGGATCGTAGTTGACGGTCAGCCACGAGAGGAACAACTCGCCTCGCGGCATGTCTTCTCCAGGCAGCAGCCGGCCGCCGAGTTGCTCGTCGTAGAACGGGTCGCCCGGCTTCCACGGTCCGCGGAACGCTTCCTGGTAAATGCGAAAGGACCGGCCTGTGGCCGGGTCCTTGCGCGTGATCGGTTGATTCAGGGTGATCAAGACGCCGTCTTCAATCACCTGGTCGACGCGGTCCTCGCCGGTCTTGGAATCGGTCTTGACGGTGACGAAGTCGACCAGGCTCGAATAGGAGGAAGC
The DNA here is from genome assembly GCA_023621895.1 of Planctomycetota bacterium. Classification (GTDB taxonomy): domain Bacteria; phylum Planctomycetota; class Planctomycetia; order Pirellulales; family Thermoguttaceae; genus JAAYCB01. The sequence continues at coordinate 1,896 of JAMOAF010000740.1, read as the reverse complement.
CATGCTCGAGCCGGGGTCGAGCGTCCGCTGGAAACGGTCGAGATAGACGTGAAATCCGACATCGAACGAGTCAGGCAGGAGCGTGATTTCCACGCGGCGATCCTTGCCGACGACCGCGCGGCGCTGCGCCCGCGTGACCGGCGTCTTCATCGCGCTCGACTGCTGGGCTTCGAGCCAGAACTGTTCGGTGTTTCCATCGACGGTCAACCGGGCGAGGACCAGCGGCCCGTTGAGCGGCGGAGACGCCTTGGGATCGAACGGCAGGGGTTCGAAGCGCACCCCGGGCCGCTCGTGCGGCTGGAAGGACTCGGCGTAGAACCGCATCGAGCGGCTGGGCGAGTCGAGTTTCAGATCGGTTCGCCGGCCGATCGGCAGCGTTTCACCGGAGGTGAATTTTGGAGACTGCCAGAACCGGTAGTGGAGCTGGCCGTCGGCGCCCTGGATGATATCGACGCGGGGCTGTTTGAGGTTGTGGAGCGACTGCTCCCGCGCATCGACTTCGCCCGCCAAGGGGCTGGAGGCATCGAACCAATAGCTTCCATAGACTCCGTGGTCGGCGACTTGTTGATTGAACTCGGGCACCTCGGCCAGGAGGACCATCCGCCGGGGCTGCTGGCGCGGCGGATGGATCATCAGGACGGCGCCGAGGAACTGGGGATTGAATTGGACGAATTCCGCCTCGTAGCCGGTCGCCCCGAGCGGCAGGCGTTGTCCGGGCGTCAACTCATCGACGAGAAAGCGAAACACCTGGCCGCGAAGGTAGAGGGCGATCTGGCCCATCCGCCCGAGCCCGCCCTCGGGACGGGCAAGCTGGAAGGCCTCGGTTTCGGCATGGTCCTCGGCGATCCAGAAGGTGAATCGGACACCGCTCCGGGTGACTTTCCGCGCGCCGAGGTTCATTGCCGGGTCGGCATGGGGGCTCGCCGGGCCCTGGATCGCCAGCTCGACGGGTTCGGACTCATCAAGGCTGCCGGCGCCGGATTCCGACACGGCAACCTGGAGCCGCAACGGCGCCGCCTGCCCCGTCCGGAACTGGCATTGGTAGTCGAGCACTTCGAGCCGGATGTTGTCCTGGTTGCAAATCACTCCGCGATCGCGGCGCCCCAGACGCCAGGGAAACACGGGCAATCGCTCATACATTTCCCAATTGAACGGTCCGGCGGCGAACGGGACGTCGATCGCGGAAAAGGCGCCGTCCGGCGAGTGGTCGGGGTAAACCGCCAGTTGGAAATGGCGAGTGTCCTCGTAGGCCAGGTGGGTCGTGCTCCCCTCGAAGACCGGCATTTGGGCGTCGATGCCGGATTGGGCACTGTAAATGCACCCGGCGAGAAGGACGAGGATTCCGGCGTGGGTGATCAGGAAGCCGGTCTGATGGCGACGCCAGGGGAGTCGGATCAGGGCCGCGCAGAGGACGTTCGCGCCGAGCAGGACCAGGATCAGCGCGAACCACCAGGAATCGTAAATGGCGAAATGGACGGCCTCGGTCCCATACGCGCTTTCGACGAACGTCGCCCAGGCCAGGACTGCCGCCAGTGCCAAGAGCAAGACCACGGCCAGGTACATCGAGGCCAGGGCTTGATAGAGGCGGGACAAGAGCCGAATCGCCGGGGAATGCTCCGGAGTTTTGAGCTTGGGGCGTGCCATCGAGAGGGTCTGTTGGAGTGTGGGATCAGACGCTTATGCCGCGAAGCGGAACTTGGAATGATGAAAACTAAATCGACCTGCGGGATTCGTGGAAAAAGGCGGCTGTTATTCAGATAGCCGCGCGGGCTTGCCCCGCGTTTGGTTACGTACGGGTTGTGCCGCAGCGCAGGAGAGCGCGGGGCAAGCCCGCGCGGCTATCTGAATAGCAGCCGCCTTTTTCCACGAATCACGCAGGTCGATTTAGTTTTCATC
>JAMOAF010000129.1 GCA_023621895.1 Planctomycetota bacterium | reverse complement strand
GCAAGAGTCGTCCGAGCAAGACCGATCTGCGGCCCGGCAAACACGATAATTCCAGCGAATCCCGGGAAGCGATTGACAGTTCAAATGCCCCTCTTTAAGATGACGACTGCCAATCCGCTACCGTGGTTTCTAGCGGGAATGGCACGAGCGCGACCCCCGTAACTTTGTAGTGACGCTGGCCGAGATGACCTGCGTGGGCATGTTGAAGAGAACGCGACATGAGAACAGCAGCTATCCGTGGTGGTTTGATCTGTGTAGTGGGGTTGATTACCGGCCTGGCGACCGGGGCCGAATCCCCGCCGCTCTTTCCCTTCCTGATCTCCTACGACGCGCCGGACAACGCGTCCAGCATGGCGCACCTGCTCGACGCGCCGGCCGGCAAGCACGGCTTCACGCGCGTCGAGGACGGGCACTTCGTCAACGACGCGGGGAGGCTGAGGCTCCACGCCACCAACCTGACCGGCCCGGCGAACTTTCCGACCCACGCGCAGTCGGACAAGTTGGCCGACCGCCTGGCGCGGTTCGGCATCAACTGCGTCCGATTGCACTATTTCGACGCCGAGTACGGCAACTTCATGACGCCGAAGGAGACCGGCATCTTCGGCAGGGATGACAAGCTGCCGGGCGCGTTTTCCGCGGATCCCGCCGCACCGATGCCCCCCCTGGCGCCCGAGCCCGTCGACCGCCAGGACTATCTGATCGCCGCACTCAAGAAACGCGGCATCTACGTGAACATGAACCTGCACGTGGCGCGCTTTCCGAAAGGGTACAGCTTCATCGACCCGCTCATGATCGCCTCCGAAAAGGCATACGCGCGGGCCCTGCTGACCCGCGTGAACCCCTACACCGGCCTGTCCTACTCGGCCGACCCTTGCGTGGCAGTGGTCGAGATCAACAATGAAAACGCGCTGATCAATAACTATCATGGCGGGGCGTTGGACCACCTTGCCGGCCGCCAGGCCGAGGCATTCCGCGGCCAATGGAATGCCTGGCTGGGAAAGAAGTACGCCTCCAGCGACGCGATGAAAACGGCGTGGGCCTGGACGCCCGCGCCACTCGGCGGCGAGCTGATCGCGGAGGGCGCGTTCGACCGGCCGGTGGAGTTCGACGGCAAGCGGTGGATTCTCGACAAAGGCACCGCCGAAGTCTCCGCCGCCGTCTCCGGCGGGGCGCTCCAAGTGACGGTCACGCGCGACGGCAGCGAGATGTTCCCCAAGATCTACCGGCGCGTGTCGCTCGAGAAGGATCAGCCGTACACGGTCTCCTTCCGCGTCCGGCAGGTGGAGGGCGGGGGTCCGCTCGATCTCGGTTTCGCCGTGGCGCGGACCCGGGGCGGCTGGCAATCGCTGGGGCTGCTCGCTCCGTATCGCGCCGGCAAGGGATGGACAACCGTCCGCCACACGTTCCTCGCGACAGAGACCACGGATCTGGCGGAGATCCAGTTCACGCGCTTCAAGACCGGCACGTACGAGATCGACGACCTTTCCTTCAGACCCGGCGCGGCGAGCGCGTTGAACGATCCGGCGAGCCTGGAACTCGGCGCCGTGCCGGTTGTGAAGAACCGCGAGTTCGCGCCTCCGCAGACCCGGCGCGACTTCTACGAATTCCTCATCGACACCGAGCGCAACTACTGGACCGGCATCGCGAGCTATCTCAAGGACGAGCTGAAGGTGAAGGCGCCGATCTCGGGCACGCAGGTTTGCGGCTACAGCCCGCCGATGTTGCAGGCCGAGCTGGACTACGTGGACAATCACGCCTACTGGTGCCATCCGAGCGTCCACGCGAACTGGGAGATTCGCAATGCGGCGATGGTCAACTCGATGAGCTGCATCCTGGCGCAGGCCGGCCAGCGCGTGGCGGGCAAGCCGTACACGGTCAGCGAATACAACCACCCCTTTCCGAACCAGTACGGCGCGGAGGGCCAGCCGATGCTGCGCGCCTACGGGGCGCTGCAAGGCTGGGACGGCGTGTTCGAGTACACCTACAACCACAGCCCCGACTTCGAGCCGCGCCGCAACACCTATTTCTTCAGCATGATCGCGCGGACCGAGGTGCTGGCGCACCTGCCCGCCTGCGCGGCCATCTACCTCCGCGGCGACGTCCGCGAGGCGCGACAAACCGTGACCGGAGCGCTGGCTTTCCCGGATTACTTCGACCGCCTCGTGGGCCACGGCGCGGTCGCCGCCGGCATCACGGCCGCCGGCCTCGATGGCGGGCTCGCGCTCGTCCACAAGACCGCCATGGACTTCTCGGGCGGGTCCGGCACGGATGCGGCGGCCGTCGCGAAACCGGACGGCAAGATCGTGGCGAGCGACACCGGCGAGCTGGTCTGGAACCGGGAGCTTCCCGGCAAAGCCTACTGGACCGTCAACACCCCCAACACGAAGCTCTTCAGCGGCTTCCCCGAGGGCCGAGAAATCGCCCTGGGCGGCGTGAAGCTGGCACTCGGCGCGACGCGCCTCGGCTGGGCCACGGTCTCGCTCACGTCGCGGCGCGCGACGGGCTTCGGCGAGCGCGGAGCGGCGGCGACCCTCCTGCTGGCCGCCACCGGCGTGACGGAGAACGAGGGCACGGTGCTGGAAGCCGCGGGCGGCGGGGACTCGGTCGCCCTCGGCGACCGGATGAACTGGGGCGACGGCACGGTGCTGGCCGAGGGAATCCCGGCGGCGGTGACGCTCCCCTCCGACCCGGCCCGGACGACATGTTACGCGCTCGACGAACGCGGCGAGCGCAAGGCCGAGGTGCCGGTCGCCAAGGCGCCCGGCGGCTGCCGCATCGAGATCGGCCCGCAGTACCGGACGGTGTGGTACGAGATTGCCGTGAGCGGCAGGCAATCAGCGCAGGCACGGGAAGATTGATGGGGGCGGAACAGGGAAAGAAAGGAAAGCGGATGAAGACGAAAGTATTTGCGGCGCTGGCGGTTGTCGCCTTGGTGTCGGGAACCGCGTTCCGGCCGCTGCCGGCTGCCGGCAGCGGCGCGGCGATGAGCGAGGCGTACGGGAAACGGTGGAATCCGGCGGAGCAGGCGCGGATCGATGCGGACATCCGCGCCAACCGGATGGCGGCGGCGGTGCTGCGCCTGCCGTCGGTCAAGCCGGGCACGGACGTGACGGTGGAGCAGCTCTCGCACGACTTCCTGTTCGGCGCCAACTGTTTCCTGTTCGGCGACCTGAAGACTCCCGAAAAAAACAAACGCTATGCGGAGACTTTCGGGACGCTGTTCAACGCCGTGACGGTGCCATTTTACTGGAAGACGCTGGAGCCGGAGCAGGGCAAGCCCCGCTACACGGCGGACAGCCCGTACGAATACCGCCGGCCGCCGACCGATCCGGTCGTGGCCTACATGGAGTCGCGGGGCGTCAACATCAACGGCCACGTGATCATCTACGGCATGCGGCGCTGGGGCCATCCGACGTGGATGCCGGAAGACCGCAAGGCGATGGAGCCGCTCTTCGAGAAGCATGTCAAGGAACTAGCCGAACGTTACGGCGGCCGCGTGCAGCGCTGGGACGTGGTAAACGAATCCATCGACCAGGCCAACCGCGGCCTGATGCCCGACGACTACATGTTCAAGACCCTCGTCTGGGCCGACAAGTACTTTCCCCCCACCGTGCGATTCAACAGCAACGACAACAACATCTACGCGGGCCTCGACATGCACCGCCGCTATGTGGAGATCGTGCGCAACCTGATCGACCGCGGCGCCCGGGTTGACTACATGGGCGTCCAGATGCACATCTACAGTCCCAAAATGGCGACGGACATCGCCAACGGCGCGGAGATCCTGACCCCTGCGGCGAACCGCCAGGCCCTGGACTGCCTGAGCGGCGCCGAGCGGCCGATCCACGTCAGCGAGGTGACGGTCTGCGCGCCGGATGGGACGGAGACGGGACTGGCCATTCAGGCGGAGATCACCCGCAACCTCTACCGTCTCTGGTTCAGCCACCGCTGCGTGATGGGCATCACCTGGTGGAACATGGTGGACGGCGGCGCCGCCCCGGGCGAACCCTCGTTTTCCGGGTTGTACGACAAGGAGATGAATCCGAAGCCAGCCTATGACGCCCTCGACCGGCTCATCAACCACGAATGGAAAACGCGGCTGACCGTGAAAGCCGAGGCGGGGAAACCCGTCGCGTTCCGCGGCTTCAAGGGCCGCTACCGCGTGACCTACACGGACGCGTCCGGCGCCGCCCGAAGTGCGGAGTTCCATCTGGCCAAGGACGGTGGCGGGCTGTGAGGAGGGTCGGCGGGGACGGCCAGAGCGCCGGGATTAACAAGTGCCACCCATAAGCCGAGTCGCCAAGGCCGACAAGTGCCACCCGTGAAGAGGCCTGAGGGACCGCCGGTTCAGTCGATATCCGACTCGGGCAGGGGCGGGCGCTTGGGCGGCGGCGGAGGCTTGGGCGGTTCCTGGCCCGGCGGGGTGGGCGGCTTGGGTTTCGGGATCGGCTTGGGGCCGAACCGGATCAGGTCGGTCGCCAGGTCCTCCGTATACTCGGCGTTGGCCGTCTGGGCCTTCCAGCCGGCGAGCAGGTCCCGGTCGGAGCACAACTTGCGGGCTTCGATGTAGGCCTCGAAACTATCGGGCCAGACGAGAAACTGCGCATAGAAGCGGTTCTTGTCGATCTGGCGGATTCGCCGTTCGAACTTCGACCGTCCTCCGCGGAGTGTTTCCGCGGTTTCTCCGCCGTCCTTCTTGCGTTGAAACACCAGCTTGGGATTGCGGCCCGAGGCCGTCAGTTTGAGCTCGAAATTGTCGTCGCCGAGGGCCGCGCCGCGATGGAACTCGCCGATCAGAATCTCCTTGTCGACCCCGATATCCGGGTTGAACACCAGGTTGCGGCGTTTGCCGACGGCCTCGATCTTCTTGAGTGCCGCCTGCTGCAAGCTGAGGTTGTCGACGAAATGGACGCGGCCTTCCCGGCAGAGAATCGGAATCGGCACGGCGCCTTCCGGGGCGGAACGCGGGTTGGGCAGAGTGATGATCGTGGAAGCCCGGTAGCCGCCGGCCGGAGCATCGGCGAGCTTCGACTTGAGCTTGGCCAGAAGGTCCTGGGCGGCGTTCAACTCGGTCTCCGCCTTTTCGGCTTCCTTCTTCTGTTCCTCCAGGCGGCGTTGGGCTTCTTCCTGGCGATTGCGCAGTTCGAGCATTTCCAGGTTGACTTTTTCCTTGCCCTCGAGCAACACGGCCAGACTTGCTTCCAGGTTTTCGATGTTGCGGAGCAGGACCCGCAGGTCGATGCGATCTGCTTTCTGGAAGACCTCCAAGCGTTTCTCGAGTTCGACTCGCTGCCGCATCAACTCGATGCGTTTTGCCAGGGCGTCGTCATAGACCTCGGGACGAACGCTGTCCGTCTCGGCGATCCGCTGAACGGCCTCGCCCACGCCGAGTTGCATGACCGTGACCAGAATCACCAGAATCCCCACCACGTTCGTCAACGTGTCGAGCAGGGAATCGAGACTCGCTCCAGTTTCTTTCTTACTGCGTCGCATGAAGATCCGGCGTCACTTTTTCTTGAGTTGGTTGAAGACGCTGAGATCGATCTGGCCTTGGCCGATCACCGGTAGTTTTCCGGCCCGGGCGTAGTGCGTCCGGGCAATGTCGTGGGCGGCGAAATAGGTGTCCAGGGCGTCTTCGCGGACGAGAAAGATCACGATGCCCTTGGGTTGCCTGGCAATACGGTCGAGCAACGCCACGAAGGCCTCGTCGGCGGCCATGTCCGCCTTTCGCAGTCGGCGCGGCGGTTTCTCTTCCAGGAACACCAGGCCGGCGGCCGTGCATTCCACGAAGGTCGGTTCCAAGTCGGTCCCGCTTCCGCTCGGTTGGATGATGACCTTCGATTCTTCCGCGTCGCCAAGTTCGGCGACCTTCGGCCGGAGTTTGGCAATTTCCTCGTTGAGCTGTGCCAGTTCCATCTGAATCGCCTCGATCCGCTTCTTGTGTTTTTCCTCGTCGACCGGGGGGATGTCCGGCGTCTCCGCCGGGGCTTCTCGCGCATCCTGGAGGGCTGCAATTTGACGCTCCAACTCCTCGCGGCGCAGGTTGGCCTTCATGAGTTCCTCGTCCACGCCGGCCGCCGCCTCTTTGAGCTGCTCCTCAAGCTTCCGAATAAGTTGCTGCTCCTGGCTGATCTGGTCCTCGACCTTCTTGTAGCGTTCCGCGCTGTAGACGACCTCATTGTCCATCTGCCCGAGGGCCATCGCGGTGAGCATCAGCGTGAGCGTACCGATTACGCAAGCCAGAATGCTCATGAACGGAAAGAGCGAAACGGTAATCGATTTCTTCCGGCGGCGAGCCATGGGCCTCGTCTCCTACTTCCTGCGAGAGAACCAACGGCGACGGGGCGGCGCCTGGAGAACCACCTGTTTCTCCCCCAGGTCGGCGAGGACTCGATTAAGCCCTTCGAGCCCCTGGCGCAGAGCCGTGCAGTAGCTCTGAAGCGATTCGGCCGACTGGTTCATCGACCCCGCGGCCTTCTGGTGCACGGCTTCTGTTTTCTGCGCCAATTGAATGAGCATTTTTTGCTGCGTCACGGTCAGTGCGTCGATATCCCTGACCTGTTCGGCGTTCTCTTGCTGCTGCTTGAGCATTTCCTTGTTGATGGCCCCCCAACCCTGGACCACATGGGCCGTCAGTTTGGAGCCGAGGGCGTCGAGTTTCTCGTGCCAGGTTTTGAGTTCGGCCTGGTAGGGAGCCATGGCGGCATGGATCGCCTGCCGCACGTCTCCCGGTGCACTGATTTCACTCGCGTCTCCCCCGTGTTCGTACCCGTCGTTGAGACGCTTGAGCAGATTCTCGTTGCAGTACTCGTCGACCGAGTTGAGCATGTCCTCTTCGGCCTTCTGGAGCGAGCTGGTCGGGAACATGACGAACATGCTCATCACCAGGGCGATCAACGTCGTATCGAAGGCGGTGGCAAGTCCGCTGGTCACGGTGTTGAGTGACTCCTTCACATTGGCGATGTCGCCGGACATGTCGATCCCCGAAACCGCGACGCTGATGCCGATAACGGTAC
>JAMOAF010000772.1 GCA_023621895.1 Planctomycetota bacterium | reverse complement strand
GAGGAACAGGCGTTGAATCTTAAAGCGTTTGCAGCAGAACAGACCAAAAAGTCGGATGAGCTTAAAATCGAGCAGAAGGAGCTGACGAAGAAAACGGTGGAGCTGATTTCATTGGCGAGCGCATCGGCGATATATACAGGCGCTGGCTCGCCGGCTTGGTCCTGGCCGCTCAAGGCCAGCACGCCGCAAATTGCCATGAAGCCTTGAGACAATGAAAGCGGCGGCCCGGTTGTGCTGCCCGCTTGCCAGGCCGCCGGCCAGGAGTGACACAAAACGCTGACCAGAACGGCCAGTCGCCACGAGTTCTGACGCCCGAAATGCATGTCGCTGTCCTCCCGGCATGATGGCACGTACAACGCCACGGGCCGATGACACTCGGAGTGGACTGGAGTCATACTGGGCGGCGGTGGCATGCGGGCTGCTTGACGGCAATCGCCGCTGGCGCGCTTGGCGGCTGCCATGGAATCAAGCAAGGCAGCGGGGCAACCGGACCCTACGTGTTGACCTGGTAACCCTTGCGGCTTTCGCGTGCGAGGAACGAGTTCGCCTGGGCATCGCCGACGATCTCCCGCTTGGCCGGATCCCAGTTGAGTTCTCGCCCGAGGCGCATGGCAATGTTCGCGAGGTGGCATATTTCCAGCATCCGGTTATGGGACCAGACGTCGGAAATCGGCTGCTTGCGGGTCTTCATGCTTTCAATAAAGTTGGCGCTGTGATTCTCGCTGATCTTCCCGCCGTAAACCTCTTCGAGCGCCCCTTCCGGCAGCGGATTGTCCTTGAGGGCTTCGACGGGCGCTCCCGAGATCCGGCTGCGGTTGACGAAGAATCGCCCTTCGGCGCCCTCGAAAAGAATGCCGTTATCGCCTTCGCTGGCAATAATCATTTCGACGTCGTTGGGCATCGCCGCGCGGATCGTGAACCGGGTTGCGACGTTGTACCGATCGTCGACGACCGGATATCCGTCCTTGTACTCGCACCCGAGCGTGAATTCGAGCGGCGTCACCTTGGCCGGGCCGGTGTCGCTAGCGCCGATTGCCCAGCAGGCAATGTCGACGTGGTGGGCGCCCCAGTCCGTGAGTTTGCCGCCGGAGTATTCGTGCCAGTTGCGGAAGGAGTAGTGCGCGTTGCTGTAGAGCGGCACGCCCCCGCCGTAGCCCGTCCGCATTTCGGGCAGCGCCCGATAGGGAACTTTCGGCGCCGGTCCGAGCCAGAATTCCCAATCGAGCTCTTCGGGAACGGGCGCAACGGGGATGACCGGCGAAGCCGGCATGCCGCCGATCGCGCACGCGACCTTCTTGACGGCGCCGATCCGCCCGTGCCTGACCAGGGCGATTGCCTGAAGGAAGCGACGATCACATTCGGTGCGCTGCATGGTGCCGACCTGGAAGACACGCCCCGTTTTCTTAACGGCCTTCTCGATCAACTTTCCTTCATCAATCGTCAACGTGAGCGGTTTTTCGCAGTAGACGTCTTTTCCCGCGACCATCGCCTCGATGGCAATCTTCGTATGCCAGTGATCGGGCGTGGCAATCATCACCGCGTCGATGTCCTGGCGATCGAGGACTGCCCGATAGTCCTTGTAGGCATCGGGTTTCTTGCCCTGCTTCTTTTGCGTCTGTTCGACGTTGGTTCCGAGCACTTTCGAGTCGACGTCAACGAGCGCCGCGAAATCCGCATAGCGAAACGTCTTCTGAGTGATGGCCCAGCCTTGATTTCGAAGGCCAATTGTCGCGAAGACGGGCCGGTCATTGGGCGACTGGTAGCCCAGGGCCCGGTTAGCCGACGGGAGCATTACGCAGGCAGTCCCCGCGGCGGCCAGACCCTGTAGAAATCGACGGCGTGTTGTTTGGCGAGTTTCCGGCATGGATTGGAATCCTTGTTGGTCGGCATTTCCCGTTGGACATCGACGCGGCGACGGCGCCCGGCGTCTAAACGGACGATTGTAATCGGCCGGCCGGCATCGCTCAAGGAACTGCGCCGTTGTTGTGCGCATGCCGTGTGGCAAGGCTGGGCGGTCGGCCAGATGGGCGTTGGCCAGATGGGCGTTGGCCGCCGAAAGAATTCGAGATCGTTCGCCGACGTTCCCGACCCGGACGGCCTGGTCAGTCGACCGGGAACGGTTTTTCCAGATCTCCAGCTCGGTTACAATTCAGCCGTGTGTGGATTTCCCCTCCGTTCCGATGCAACTTGCTGTTTGGAGAATCAACGCGATGCAGACGGCGCTGAATTCTGGGACGGTCTTCCACCAGCGTCCGCACAATCCGCGTTTGCCGGCGGTCCGGCTGGCGGCGGTGCGGCTGGCGGTGGTGGCGGCCTCGGCATTAGCCATCGGGCTGGCCCTTGCCGCCAGGCCGACCGCCGCCGCGCAGGGCGACGGCAACGGCGAGGTGACGATTTCGGGCGAGTTGAAGCAGTGGCACAAGGTGACGCTGACGCTGGACGGGCCGTGGGCTCGCGAATCGGGCGACAACCCCAACCCCTTCACCGACCGCCGCCTGACGGTGACGTTCCGCCACGAGTCCGGTTCGCCTCGGTACGTGGTGCCGGGCTACTTTGCCGCCGACGGCGAGGCGGCCAACAGTTCGGCCGACGCCGGCAGGAAATGGCGAGCGCACTTGTCGCCGGACAAGGCAGGCCGGTGGAGCTATCGCGTCTCGTTCGTCCAGGGGAAACACGCGGCCCTCGATCCATCGGTCGCCGGCAAACCGATGGCCGTGTATGACGGCAAGACCGGTTCGTTCGCGATCGCCCCGACGGATAAGACGGGGCGCGATTTTCGCAGCCAAGGCCGGCTGGAGTACGCCGGTAAACACCATCTGCGATTTGCGGGCAGCGGCCGTTACTTTCTGAAAGCCGGCCCCGACGCGCCGGAGACGCTGCTGGCCTACGCCGATTTCGACGGCACACACCCCGGCAAGGCGCGCAAGCCACGTCCCGGCGAGGCGGCGCCGGGCATGGACCTGCATCGCTACGAGCCCCACCTGCGCGACTGGCGACCGGGCGATCCGACCTGGAAGGACGGCAAGGGGAAAGGCCTGATCGGGGTCTTGAATTACCTGGCCGCCAAGGGTTGCAATGCGTTTTCCTTCTTGCCCTACAACGCCGGCGGCGACGGCGACAATGTCTGGCCTTTCGCGTCGCGGGAGGACAAGCTGCACTACGACTGCTCGAAGCTCGACCAGTGGCAGATCGTCTTCGACCACGCGCAGCGACTCGGACTGTACCTGCATTTCAAACTCCAGGAGACCGAGATCGACGACAACCGCAGCGGGCACGCCAAGGAGGAAGGCCAAGGCCGGGTTGCCGCCTCGCTGGATGGCGGTGATTTGGGCGTCGAACGGAGACTGTATTGCCGCGAGTTGATCGCCCGCTTCGGCTACGAGCTGGCGCTGAACTGGAACCTGGGCGAGGAGAACACGCAAACACCCGCGCAGCAGCGGGCCATGGCCCGGTACCTCCACGACACGGACCCGTACCACCATCTGATCGTGGTCCACACCTTTCCCACCTGGCAGGACCGCGTGTACCCGGAACTGCTGGGCGACCGATCGGTCCTGACCGGCGCATCGCTGCAAAACGGTTGGAACAACGCCCATCAGCGGACGCTGAAATGGGTTAGTGAATCAAGAAAGGCAGGCCGGCCGTGGGTCGTGGCCAACGACGAGCAGAATCCCGCCTCGCTCGGCGTCCCGCCCGACCCGGGTTATGCGGGATTTTCGGGACGGGCAGAGGGTGAAGGGCCGGCCTACGATCTGCACGATATTCGCAAGGCGACGCTGTGGGGCACAATCATGGCGGGCGGCGCGGGCGTCGAGTACTATTTCGGCTACAAGCTGCCACAGAACGATCTATCGTGCGAGGACTTCCGCAGCCGCGACAGGTCATGGGACTATTGCCGCATCGCGCTGGACTTCTTCCGCGAGCACGAGATTCCATTCTGGGAGATGACCAATGCCGACGCCCTGGTCGGCAACGCCGAAAACGATAACAGCCGATACTGCCTGGCCAAGCCCGGCAGTGCATACCTGGTCTACCTGCCGGCGGGCGGGCCGGCCGAGATCGACTTGCGCGGCGCGCCGGGGAGGTTCACGGTAAAGTGGTTCGATCCGCGGGGCGGCGGACCGCTACAGCAAGGCTCGGTGAGCGAGGTTCCGGGCGGAGGCAAGGCGGCCCTGGGGACTCCCCCGGCGGATACGAGCGACGACTGGCTGATCGTCATCACTCGTTGAAGGATTGTCAGACTTCAGTCCGAGACAGAAACCCGCGTTCGACCCGTTGGGAGACGGCGAACTATGAGAATACGTTGTTGGTTCACTGCTTTCCGGATGCTGGGAGCGATCGTCTTTGCTGTATCGCTGACGCCGGTCTGGGATACCGCCGAGGCGGCGGAAAGCCGTTCCGGCGCGCGCGAATCGGTCTGGCCCGTACCGGACTGGCAGCGGGCCGAGCCAGCGGAAGTGGGGATGGACGCGGCCAGGCTGGCCCGCGCCCGCGACTATGCCTTGACTGGCGGCGGTTCCGGCTACATCACGCGGCACGGGCGGCTCGTGATGGCCTGGGGCGATGCGGGGACGCGATACGACCTGAAATCGACGACGAAATCGTTCGGCTCGATCGCGCTCGGGCTCGCCATCCGGGATGGCAAGCTGCGGCTGGAGGACAAGGCCCGGCGGCATCACCCGGCGCTGGGCGTTCCGCCAGAAGAGAACGCGCAGACCGGCTGGCTGGACGAGATCACGATCCTGCATCTTGCATCGCAGACGGCCGGGTTTGAAAAGCCGGGCGGCTACACGAGGCTGCTTTTCCGGCCGGGCACGCAGTGGGACTACAGCGACTGCGGGCCGAACTGGCTGGCCGAGTGCATCACGTTGGCCTACCGGCGGGATTTGGACGAGTGGATGTTCGAGTGCGTTTTCACGCCGCTGGGCATCCGGCGCAGCGACCTGACCTGGCGGAAAAACTCGTACCGGCCCGCGACGATCGAAGGCGTGGCGCGGCGGGAGTTCGGGGCGGGCATCCACGCCAGCGTTGATGCGATGGCCAGAATCGGTTACCTGATGCTGCGCGAAGGGCAATGGAACGGCCGGGAGATTCTGACGCGGGAATATGCCAGACTGGCCCCGCGAACGCCGGCCGGGCACGAGAAACTGCCCGTCCGCCTGCCCGAAACCTACGGTAGCGCCGCACGGCACTATGGCCTGTTGTGGTGGAACAACGCGGACGGCATGCTCAATGGCGTGCCGGCAGACGCCTTTTGGTCGTGGGGGCTGTACGACAGCTTGATCGCCGTGATCCCCTCGCTGGACATCGTCGTGGCTCGGGCCGGCAAGTCGTGGAAGCGCGCAGACGGCGCGGATCACTATGATGTCCTGAAGCCCTTTTTCACGCCGATCGTGCAATCGGTCCGGTGAACAGCGCAGGTTTGAAGGCGAGGGGCAGGAAGAGGTACCTCGATGTGGGGCAGCCACCTTGGCAAATTCATCGGCGTTCGCGAACATCAGCCGCAGGGGGATGGAATCGATGACAGCGATGGATGCTCTGACGCCACGGTGTAACCAATGTCTTCCCATGTGATCCGGCTGCGGGCCCCTTGGCAACGCGTGCAAATCGGCGAGGGCCAGCTTTGGCGCCGCCGGTTTGGGCAGCCGACCGGCCTTGAGGCGGCCGACCGGCTGGCGCTGGTCGTTGAAGGGCTGGCCGCGGCGGCCGAGGTCTCGCTCAACGGCCGGCTGCTGGGAAACGCCGGCCCGGCGGCGGGCTGGCGGCAGTTCGACGTGACCGGTCTTCTGGTGGCGCGGAATGAGCTGACGTTGCGGACTTCCGAAGTCATCGAGCCCCGCGGCGAGGGCGGGCCGCCGTGCGGAGTCTGGCTGAGGATCGATTCGGCGGATCGGTCCGCGGAGGCGTGACGGCCGGGAGGCTCATGTTTTCTTGAGCACGATCCAATCGCCCAGGGAGGGGCACAACTGCGAGATCGCGAACAGCAGCCGCGCCTTGGCCGGCATGACGATCTCGGGCTTGCGGCGCTCGCACGCGCGGAGAATGGCGCGGGTGAGTTTCTGGGGGGCAATCGCGCCCACCTTCACGCCGGCGCCCGGCCGCCGCGCGCGGTCCGGCACGCCTTCCAGGCCCTCGAGCGGATAGAGGCGGTCGTCTTCTCGGGCGATCGGCCCGGGACAAACGAGCAACACGTGCAGCCCCTGCGGTCCGAGTTCGAGGCGCAACTGCTGCGAGTAGGCCGCCACGGCATGTTTCGTCGCCGGGTAGGCGCCCACCCAGCGCGACGCCGATTTCGACGCCAGCGAGCCGATGTTGACCAAATGCCCCCGAGCGGTCAGCAAATGGGGGACGGCCGCGCGGGTGCATCGCACCGTGGCGAGCAGATTCAGTTCCATCAGGTCGCGGAACTGCTCGGGCGTGGTGTCGAGGACCTTGCCGCGCATCGACCGGCCGGCGTTGTTGACCAGGACGTCGAGCCGGCCGAAATGGCCGATGGCCCTTTTGAACAGGTCGTCGACTTCCCGCTGGCTGGTCAGGTCGGCCGCCAGGCCGATCGCTTCGTGCCCCGCGCTGTTTAGCTCGCCGCTGGCGCGCTCGACATCGGACGACTCGAGGCCGACGATCACCAGCTTGGCGCCAGCTTGGGCAAAACCGCCCGCAATCACTCGCCCCAGGCCGCTCGAGCTGCCGGTGACCAGGGCCACCTTGTCGCGAAAGTAGTCCAAGGCTATTTTGTCTCTTCGCTGAGCATGAAGCCTTTCAGGAACCAGCCGCTGTCCTCGCTGACGCCGAAGCTGCCGGCCGTGCCCAGGTACCGGCGGACGACCTCGAATTCGGGCAGCTTGCTGCCATCGATCTCCTGCTGGCGCAGAACGCCTTTCCTGCCGGCTCCGAACAGCGTATTCAACGTGCGACCGAGCATTGTCTCGCTCTCCGGCATCTTGCCCGCACGGATCAATTCGTAGGTCGCCCGGTATTCCTGGTCGGTTCGTGAAAAGACCCATGCGCAGCGCTGGCTGCCGAAACGCT
>JAMOAF010001142.1 GCA_023621895.1 Planctomycetota bacterium | reverse complement strand
GCCCACGCGGCTATCGGTCTGGGGCGGCTCCAAGCGCGGGGCAAGCCCACGCGGCTATCTGTCTGGGGCGGCGCCAAGCGCGGGGCAAGCCCACGCGGCTATCAAGGCGAACCGCGGTGGCGCTCCAATCGCGGGGCAAGCCCACGCGGCTATCGGTCTGGGGCGGCGCCAAGCGCGGGGCAAGCCGAAAGCGGCTATCGGTCTGGGGCGGTTCGCGCTGCAACGGTCTGGCTGTATCCTGGCTTGTGAACTGCACCACGCGCGGGGCAAGCCCACGCGGCTAACCGTCTGAGACAATTTGCAGCCGTATGCGGCAATGCCCGCAGACCCGAGGAGCCACACGAGATGATCGACCTCAAACAGTTCGAAGTCTGGTTCGTCACCGGTAGCCAGCAGCTCTACGGCGAAGAGACGCTCTGCCGGGTGGCCGGCGACTCGCGCGAGATTGCCGCGGCCCTCGACGCCGCGGCGCAGGTCCCGGTCCGCGTCGCATGCAAGCCCGTGTTGACCACGCCGGAAGCGATTCGGCAGCTTTGCCTCGAAGCCACCGCAACGAGCCGCTGCATCGGCATGGTGGCGTGGATGCACACCTTCTCGCCGGCCAAGATGTGGATCGCGGGCCTTGAGGCCCTGCAAAAACCGCTCTGCCACTTGCACACCCAGTTCAACCGCGACATCCCCTGGTCCACCATCGACATGGACTTCATGAACCTCAACCAGTCGGCCCACGGGGACCGCGAGTTCGGGTTCATCTGCGCGCGGATGCGGCGCGAGCGGAAGGTGATCGTCGGCCACTGGCGCGAGCCGGAAGTCGCCGGCGAGTTGGCCACCTGGACCCGGGCGGCGGCGGCCTGGGCCGACGCTCAAGGCGCCAAGATCGCCCGGTTCGGCGACAACATGCGCGAAGTGGCCGTCACCGAGGGCGACAAGGTCGAGGCCCAGATGCGGCTCGGCTGCGCCGTCAACGGCTATGCCGTGGGCGACCTGGCGGCGAGCATCCACGCGGTCGCCGAGGCCCAGATCGATCAGCTCCTGGCCGAATACGACGAGCGCTACGAGATGGCCCCGGAACTGCGGCCGGATGGCAATCGCCGCGCCGACCTGCGCGAAGCGGCCAGGGTGGAGCTTGGCCTGCGGGCGTTTCTCCAGCAGGGCGGTTTCAAAGGGTTTACGGACACGTTCGAGAATTTGCACGGGATGCGGCAACTGCCCGGCATCGCCGTCCAGCGGCTGATGGCCGACGGCTACGGTTTCGGCGCCGAGGGCGACTGGAAGACGGCCGTCCTGGTTCGCGCGATGAAGGTCATGGGGGCGGGGCTCGCCGGCGGCACCTCGTTCATGGAAGACTACACCTACCACCTCGATCCGGCCGGCCCCAAGGTGCTCGGGGCCCACATGCTCGAAGTCTGCGAATCGATCGCCTCGCGGAAGCCCTCGGTGGAGATTCACCCGCTCTCGATCGGCGGCAAGGAGGACCCCGTGCGGCTGGTGTTCAGCGCGGCGGCCGGCCCGGCGGTCAACGCCGCGCTGGTGGACATGGGCAACCGCTTCCGCATGCTCGTCAACGAGGTCGACGTACTCTGCCCGGCCGAACCGCTTCCCCGGCTCCCGGTCGCCCGGGCCGTCTGGGCGCCGCGGCCAAGCCTCAAGGTGGGCGCCGCCGCCTGGATTCTCGCCGGCGGACCGCACCACACCAGTTTCAGCCAGGCGATCGGAAGCGAGTGCCTC
Organism: Planctomycetota bacterium; assembly: GCA_023621895.1. Taxonomy (GTDB): domain Bacteria; phylum Planctomycetota; class Planctomycetia; order Pirellulales; family Thermoguttaceae; genus JAAYCB01. The sequence continues at coordinate 5,311 of JAMOAF010001142.1, read as the reverse complement.
GAAGACTTCGCCGAAATGGCGGGACTCGAGCTGGTCCGCATCGACGCTGAGACCACGATCCCCGAACTGAAGAAGGAGCTCCGCTGGAACGAGCTGTATTATCACCTCGCCAAGGGGCTCTAGCGCGGATTATTCACGAGCCGGGGATTGATCCGCGGCGGCTGATTGCGGATGGCTATTGCCGAGGCTCCGCCATCGCGCTGGCCGCGCTGCCCATCAGGCGGATCGCGTTGCGGATGATCGTGCCGCCCCAGCCGCTGTCTTTATACTCCGGCCGCTCTTCCGCTTCGGCCAGTTCGACGACCAGGTCGGCGGCCATCGCGGCGATCCGCGCGATCCCGCCGCAGTCGAGGGTCTCCAGGTCGTCGCTCGGCCGGTGGTAATGCAGGCGGCCGCCGGTGGTCATCCAGTGGACCACGGGCACTTCATGCGTGTAGAAGGGGATGTGGTCGCTGCCGCCGATGTTGCCGGGCAGCTCGATCAGGTTCAGCCCGTGCTCATGCGCCGCCCGGCCGACCATCTTCGTCAGCAGCTTCGAGGTTGCCGAGCCGGATGCCATGACGGCGTCGCCCTCGATGCAGCCCACCATGTCGAGATTGACCATGGCGACCGTCTTCTTTAGGGGCAGCAGGGGATGTTTGACGTAGTAAAAACTTCCCACCAGGCCGCGTTCCTCGGCGGAAAAGGCGATGAACAGGACGCTCCGCGGCAGTTTCTTTTCCCGCTGGGACAAGATCCGCGCGACCTCGAGCACGGCCGCCGTTCCCGACGCGTTGTCGTTTGCGCCGTTGAACACCACCGGCTGCTCGCCCTTGAGCCGCATTCCCAAGTGATCATAATGGGCGCCGACGACGATGACTTCATCGGCCCGCGGTCCCTCGCCTTCGAGCACGGCGACGACGTTTTTCACCTCGACCGGCTGCCGCATGGGTTTTGGTTGGGCCTCGGCCGGCTTGCCAACCTCGCTCCGCGGTGATTTTTCGGCAATCTTCGCGGACTGCCTGCCCGCTGCCTGGTCGATGGTCTTCCAGTCGACCCCTTGTTTGGTCTTGGGGACCGGCGCGCTGGAGAGGAAGACCTGGAAGGGGCCGCCGCCCGCCAGATCGGTTCGCAGGCCGAGCTTGTTGAACCGTTCGGCGAGGAATTCCGCCGCGCGGTCGAGCCCCTCGGTCCCGATTCCGCGGCCCTGCATCGCATCGGAGGCGAGACGCTCGACGTCGGCGGCGATTCGCGCCGTTGCCTCGTCGATCGTTTTTGTTGTATTCTGCTCGATCCGTTCGACGGTCACGCGGCGGATCGTCAACTCGGCTCCGCTGCAACCGAGCCGGAAATCAGCGCCGTTGGCGCGGCCGGCGAATCGGGCGTAGGGCAGGTCGAAGGTTGCCTTCTGCCAGTTGTTCTTGCCGCTGATTTTTTGCACCCCCGCATGGCGGAACCGCTGGGCGATGCCTTCGGCCGCCGGGTCGGCGGAGTCGTACTCGAGGGCGAACCGGTCCGGTCCGGCGTCGAGATACTCCACGGTCACGCGGACCGGCTCAAGGCCGTCTTCGAGGAAGGTATAGTCGGCGTCGAAATAGAGATAGCGGCTGTCGGAGTGCCGGTTCGGCTGCGTCCGCCAGCATTTCTCCCCGGCCAGGTCGATCACCTTCGCCAGCCCGTCGCCATCGGGCGAGATGTGCGGGCGGAGCCCCTGCGACTTTTCGGGCAAGGCCGACACCGAATCGACCTGGGCGATGCGGTCGGCCGGATCGAGCTTGCCGCGCGCGTGAAACACGTCGGCAAGGCGGCGCGTCAGGTCGATGTACTGGCGGCCGTACTCTTTCGTTTCGCAGATTTCCGTGCCTTCGTGCAGCTCGTTCCATGTCTCGACGTGGACGAGCCAGGGTCGCTCGTCGGGGGCGCGGTCCAGCACCTTTTGCCAACCGAAACGGTAGAAGCGTCCCTCGTCGCGGCTGCGGACCAGCGGCGCGCGGCCGGGCACGGCCGAGTGATCGTATCCCGGTCCCACGCCCGCCGTGGCGAGCAACTGCGGACTGATCGCCGCCCCCCACTGGTACTCGCTCTCCGCCTCGCCCGGCCATCCGTGCATCTTGACAAGAAACAGATCGCTGCCGAAATCCTTGCGGAACATGGCCCGCACGGCGGGAAAAAGCCGCTGGTCGACCGCCTTGGCAAACGCGCTGGTGTAGAGGAAGACGAGTGGCCGGCCGTCGATCGTCGCCCGATGCTCGGGCGGGATCAGCGAGAAGAAATCGCGGATCGTCCCGTAAAACCACGTTTGACCCTGCGGCGTTGTCAGATCGACGTGAGCCTGCCGCGCGTTGTGGCGGAGGGTGCTCGTGTCGTAAAACATGCCGATCGCCGGCGGCCGCTTGCCTTGCTTGAGGAGTCTCTCTCGGGCGGCGACCAGCGGCGGCAGCCCCTCGTTGCTCCACTGGGCAACCTTCGTCGGCTCGCCCCAGTAGACCGGCAGCGCCGCGTCGATCCCCGCGGCGATCATGTCCTCCAACTCGCCCGCGTGCCAGTCGACGTTCTTGTAGCTGAATCCGTCGAGCGTCTTCGGGTGGTCGGTCAGCGCGTCGGTGCCGTCATGGTTGATCACGTGGGCCTTGGTCGCGTTGTCGTACCAGTAGAAGTAGGTCGTGGCGACGAGCGGCTGGCCCTGGCGAAACGCCGTTGCCGCTGGCGGGGCGGAAACAAACGCGCCGGGCGGATCGGGGAGTTGGAAATCGGCCGGGAGCTCGGCCGCCCGCAGGGCCGGCGCCAACAAGAAGAGGAGAAGGACAGCAGTGCGCGTCATGGTCGGAGGACCTCGCTCAAGGGGAGAGAAGGGGAGCCACCAGTGGCCAATGACGATTGTTTCAATATTCGCGGCGAGTGGCAAGTCCCCTCAGGTTACGCCCCTTTTCTCGCCACGGTGGGATTGCAGCCGGCCGGCGCCGAGAGTTGAATGAGGTAAGCCATGGCCGCCACTCGCTGCCGATTGCAGGGCCAAGGTGTCGCCTTTATTTCAACCACGAATCACACGAATTACACGAATTGCAGGAAGTACATCAGTACATAAAACACAAGAATTATATGAAATACAAAACTCATGCAAGTGTTTTTTTATTCGTGTGATTCGTGTGATTCGTGGTTTACCTGGCGTTTTCAACGATTTTTGGGGGCAAATCGATGTGCGGACGAAACGCGACCATCGGCGATGGTTCTCTTGCTCTGTGGTTGGCTTTGGCGTGCTTGTTGCCGGCGGCGCCCAGTGCGGCGGGAAGCGTTCCGCAGAGCGAGCGGGAGATTCCCGTTGTCCGCCAGGCCGACGTGCTGTGAGACGGGCCGGGCCGTGGGACGCCAAGGTCTTCCAGGGCGTGATGGCCGAATATGCCCACCTGCCCACGCCGATCGACGCCTTGATTCTGGCGCTAGGCTACAGCGGCGATCGGCGGGCGACCGCAGCGATTCTCGAACGGCTCGCACTGCTTGACGCCGAGACGACTCTCTCCCACCACCGGTCGGTCGCCTTGGCTCTTGAGCGGTTGGGCGACCCGGCCGCCGCCGGGCCCCTGGCCGAACTTCTCCAAAACCCGGCGGTCCGCGGCCACGCGATGACGTCGCTGGAACCTCTCTACGACCGGCCGGTGGAAAAGCGGCGGCGCGAAGGGGCGTTCCGCGAGATCGTTCTCGCCCGGGCGCCGTTCCGGTGCGGCGATTGCGACCGGCTGGGCGAGACGATCCTCCGCGAGTACCAGCGGGACCTGAGGGGGTTGTTTGCCCGGCACGCGACCGCGATTCTCGACAAGCGAGCCACAATACCTCTTTTGTCATACTGCGATGCATGTAACTGAACGTGCCTGGGAACTTATAGCTGGCACTCCCGTTTCAGGGTGAGAAGGACTCTGGGGGCTGTTGGCAACTGCCGCGTTGACCGGGTTCTTCTTTCGGGACCGGGCCTTCTGCCGCGGATACTGGCTCTTCTCGCTGCCAAAGGTGTCGAACTACGGGTTCTGAGGGATGGTCCACGAGGCGCGCACGGATTTCTCCATCGGGCTGGGCCTGGTCTTTCTGTTGATCGTCGGCGCAGGTAATCTATCCCTGGATGCCATCATTACGAGGGAGGATTTGTCCAGACCTCATGCAAACCCCGCCAACTGACCAGTGGAGCACGGAAGCCAGTCGTGGCACCCGGCTGCGCGAACTGGCGACCCTGTTTCTGCGCCTTGGCTTGACGGCCTTCGGCGGCCCAGCCGCCCACGTCGCCATGATGGAAGACGAGGTGGTCGTGCGGCGGCGCTGGCTCACGCGGGAGGAGTTTGTCGATCTTCTGGGTGCGACCAACCTGATCCCCGGCCCCAACTCCACGGAAATGGCGATCCACGTTGGGCACCGGAGGGCAGGTTTCCCGGGGCTGGTGGTCGCAGGAACCTGCTTCATCCTGCCGGCGACGATTCTGGTTGGACTGATCGCGTGGGCCTACGTCCGCTTCGGCACCTTGCCCGAGGTTGAAGGCGTGCTCTACGGCATCAAGCCAGCAGTGGTCGCAATCGTTGTACAAGCCCTCTGGCGACTTGGGCAAAGCGCGCTCAAGACCAGGCTGTTGATCGCGGCAGGGCTGGTCGCCGCTGCGCTCGGCTTCGCGGGCATCCACGAGTTGGCGATCCTGTTCGGCGCTGGTGCGGGTGTTGCCGTGATCCGCTCGTTGGCGCGCCGGAGGCCGCAGCAAGGGGTGTCGATGGCTCTTCTCGGGACCTTTGTCAGTACGTCACCAGCCCAAGCTGGTCTCGCCGCGCCCGCAGTCTTCGGGTTGTGGCCGCTCTTCCTCTTTTTCCTCAAGGTCGGCGCTGTGCTCTTCGGCAGCGGCTACGTGCTCCTGGCATTCCTCCGGGCGGACCTGGTCGAAAGGTGGCATTGGCTGACCGAGGCCCAGTTGCTCGATGCCGTTGCCGTGGGGCAAGTGACTCCGGGGCCGGTGTTCACCACGGCCACGTTTATTGGCTACGTCCTGGGCGGCGCGTCCGGCGCGTTGCTAGCCACAGTAGGGATCTTCTTGCCTGCGTTCTTCTTCGTCGCTATCAGCGGGCCACTCGTTCCTCGTTTGCGCCGCTCGGTAGTCGCGGGCGATGTGCTTGATGGCGTCAATGTCGGCTCGCTGGCGCTGATGGCTGTCGTGACGGTCCAACTGGGCATGACAGCCATCACGGACGCCACGACGATCGTGCTTGCCCTGGCCAGCGCAGTCCTGTTGATCCGCTATCGCGTGAACTCGGCGTGGCTGGTCCTTGGCGGGGCGTTGGTCGGCGTTATCGCATACGCCATCTTT
>JAMOAF010000460.1 GCA_023621895.1 Planctomycetota bacterium | reverse complement strand
TCACCGCCGTGCCAAGCATGAGAAACGCCCCGGTATTGACCGTGACGAAGGCGTTGCGGAACCAGCCGGGGACCGCCTTGCGCCGGAGTTCCTCGGGCGCCATCAGCTCGGCGAGCGCGAACATCAGGAAGAACAGCGCCAGAACCCCCATGGACCCGGCGAAATCCGCATACGGGTTTCCCGGGCGCCCATGCGCCAGCGCCGCGAAATCGTTGACATAGCTGCCCAAGAGGCCCAACGCCGCGACGTAGTACCAGCGGTTTCGCAATAGGAAGAACGCGCTTCCCGCACTCAACGCCACGAGCCCCGCCATCGACAACGGGCTGGACCTGCTCAGCGTCAGGGTCGAAAGCAGCACCGTCAGATGCCCCAGCCCGGTGACTAAGACGGCGATGACCTTGGACCGCCGAACCTGGGCCACGACCGCCCATCCTGCCACCACCGCGGCCAGAAGGAGCAGCGCCGGAATCGGCGACGCGAACACCCGGGCGAAACGGACGTAGTGCGTCGCAAACGTGACGAAGTACATGACGGCGAATCCGCCGCCGTAAAGAACGCGCGCCAGGCCGCCATACTTGGCCTCGGAACGCCACGCCAGGAACAGCAGCCCGGCGCACACGGCATAGCCGATCGCCACGCGCAGGTGCGGCATCCATGCGGCGCCCCAGCGCTCGATGGCCAGCGACAGAAAGAACACGACGGCGATGGCGATGCACACCACGGCCGCGCGCGGCAGCCAGTAGGTTCCCAGTTGTACTTCCCAACCCAGCTCCCGGGTTCGCGAGCGGATTTCGGCAATCCGGTCGCGGACGTACCGGCCAACGGCCCCCTCGGCCAAGGTGTGCGACAGGCCCGGCGCCGCGCCCGGCGCGAAAAGCGGCTTCTTGGCCGAGGCGTCCCGGCCATCGGGGGTGCTATGCGTTCCGGCGGCTTTACGTCCCGGGCCGGTTCGGTCGATGGCGCGCGCTCTTCCCGCCGCCCCTCGAGCGCGGTCAGTCGGCGCTGGATATCGGCCGTGCGGCTCATCACCTCGTCGAGGTCGCTGCGCAGCCGGCGCATCTCATCGTTTGATGGCGTATCAGGACTCGATGACATAGGCCACGGTCCCCCGTCGAGCGATGGCAACATGCCCGCTCCGTTTCCGCTGGGATGCCGAAGGCGTCACGCCTTCCGCGCAACGCACGAGATGTAGTCGTGGACCACCGTATACCCCGTGTCCGTCGCGTGCCGAGTCGCGAGCGTGTCGAGAAACCGCTGTTCCAGGGCCCTGCGCCGCAGCGGATCGACGGCGTCGTAGAAGGCGGTCCCGGCCCCCGACTTCAACAGATGCTCCAGAACCTGCTCCGCCGTGCCGTAGTGGAAGGTGATCTGCCCGTCCCACAGATGTTCCGCCGCCAACCCCGCGGCCCCCAGTTCCCCGCGCAAGTGCTCCAGGTCACGGGGGAAATCGAAAGCCACGCGCTTCTCCAGTACCGACGGATCCTCGGCGACGATGTCCCAGAAGATCTCGAGCGGCTCGCGGGGCGAGTTCTCTTTGTGCACCACGAAAGCCAGGCGGCCTCCCGGCGCCAGCGCATGGTTTGCACGCGCAAAGAACGGCGCCAACGGGATATACCCGAGCACCCAGCTCGAGAAGATCGTGTCGAACGGCCCCGCGGTTTCGAGCAACGCGAGCGCGTCTCCCGCCACGAACCGGACATTGTCTATACCCTCCGCTCGGGCCCGGGCGCGGGCTTCCGCGAGCATGCCTTCCGAGAGGTCCACGGCGCACAACTCCCCGGACGCGCCGAGGCGGCGTGCAATCAGCACGGTGGCGAATCCCGTGCCGCAACCGGCCTCGAAGATTCGGCGGCCCGTGAAAGGTGTCTTCTCGACGAGTTCGTGCACCGGCTTCCCGGCCTCGACCAGCCAGAAGGCGTCGTAGTCCCCGTGGATCCGGTCATAGGCGGTTTTCAACTCCGCGGCGCCTACGTCGCCTTGGGCTTCCCGTCTGATCTTGAAGAATCGCGGCGCCGCATGCCGTTTCGGCAGGTGCTCCCGGCAGAGCTTGTCCGACGCGTCCGGGTCGAGGGGCAGCGGCCCGCCGCCGCAATGGGGCGAGAAGATCCGGCCCACGCAGCAGGTCCGCGGCTTCCGGAAATGCTCGCCCATCCGGTCCAGAATGCCGACCAGCGGTTCCCGGGTCACGTTCCCAAACGATAACGGGACGAGATTGCACGGGCATACCTCGCCGCTTCCGTCGATGTAGAGATGGGTCAACCCGGCCCCACAGCCAAAGGCCTCGGGCGATTCCAGGTACAGGAAACTGGACAGGATCGGGAGGTCGTTTCTTTCG
>JAMOAF010000138.1 GCA_023621895.1 Planctomycetota bacterium | reverse complement strand
GTAGCGTGGGAAATTGCTGCTGGAAACCTCCAGGCGGATGCGGTGGCCCTTGGCGAAAACCTGGCTCGTCTCCCAGAGGCTGATCGAATACTCGTAGACGCGGCCGGGCTCGATGGGCGTGGGATTCTCGAGCGATTCGCGGAACGTCACTCCGCGGATGCCTTCGCAAATGTGGATCGCGCGGCCCTCCGGATCGACGTCGGTCAGCGTGGCGGTGAAGTCGGTGTCGACGGCCGTCGAGGCGGCGAACAATCGCAGTTCGACCGGGCCGGTCACCTCCGTGTCTTCCGCCAGCGGTTCGGTCGTGTAAACCAGCACGTCCTGGCGCGTTTGGACGGACTGGCGATCCTGCGGGCCCCAGACCTCTGGATTGGTCGATATCTGCCCGCCGAGCGTGTAGACCGGGTTGGCCGGATCATAGACGAACGTGTCCTCCGGCGCGCCGGCGGCCGGCGGACTGGTCGTCAGCCGCCCATCGCCGCGGACCGAGTTGGCCCGCCTGCCGCTGTGCAAATAGTACTTGGTAAACTGCGTTCGAGCCAGCGGCCATTCATATTCGTCGCGCCATTTGCCGGCGCCCATCACGAATATTTGCAGCGGGGCTTCCTTGTCGATCCCGGTCGGCAGGCCCTTCAGCCAATAGTCGTACCAGCGGAGGTGTTCGGTTTGCGGCAACCGATTCGCTCCGTGAACGCCGGGGCCCACGCGCAACCGCGTGCCGCGGCGAACGGTCTGGCTGCCGCCCTGTTGGCGAAAGCCCTCGAAGTTGCGGAAGTTCTCGTGGACCAGGTTGTCGTACCAGCCGGTGACGAAATAGGCCGGCGCCTGGATTCGATCATACTTGTCCTTGACGCCGAACGATTTCCAATGGTCGTCGTACCGCGCATGCTGCATCCAAAGCTTGATCCGCTGGGCCTGCGGGTGGGGAACGCGATCGGCCGCCGACATCAACGGCAAGGTGAGGAAATGCGGATCGCGGATCGGAATATGCCCCTGGAGGCCCGTCGCGCCGGTGGCGAACAGCCCGTGCGTGAAGACGACGTTCAGTTGCAGCACGCCGTCGTTGTACTGGTGGCCGAAAAAGCTCTGCTGCCCTTCGATCGGCAAGATGCACGCCAGGTGCGGATTGGCCAAGGGCGCGCTCATGATCTGCGTGAATGCATTGTACGATTGGCCGAACATGCCCACCTTGCCCGTGCACCAAGGCTGCCGGCCGGCCCACTCCTGGGTATCGAAACCGTCGCGGGGCTCGTTCACGTACGGGTCCCACTCCCCCTCCGATCCGCCTCGGCCCCGGCTGTTGGCCAGCACGCACGCATAGCCGCGCGGCGCGAGCTGCGCCGCGATGCCGGGGCCGGTGACGTAATAGCTCAGTTGCACGAGGGCAGGAAAACGGCCCCCGGCGTCCGGCCGGTAAACGTCGGCCGCCAGCGTGACCCCGTCGCGCATCGGGATGCGGACATTCTTTTCGATGCGGACGGGATACGGAGCGCCTCGTGCCCGCGCTTCTTCGCGCCCGGCCTTCTCGGCCAGCTCCCGCACCGTGTTCAGAACCACCTCCTCGACTTGCGGCGAGAAAAAGCCGATCGCCAGGGTCAGGCACATCGACTCGTGCCCCCCTTCGGCCAGCATCTTCGCCGTGGGGAGGTAGCCGAACGACTCGTTCGTGTAGGCCGCGATCCACAAGCGATCCTCTCCGAGGACTTGCCTGAGCTGGCTGGCGTACTCGGCGACGGCCTCCCCGGGCAATCCGACCAGGGTCAGGCTGCGGCCAAACTGCCACAAGGCAATCGCCGCGCGGTAATCCGTGGGGAGCGGCTCGTTGCGATTGAGCGTGTCGAGCATGCCCTGGGCATTCAGGGCGTGCCAGTAGGAGGGCTGATTCTTGACGATCTGCTGCAACTGTTCGCGCGACAGGTCGTGTTCCAGCGGGAGATCGGTCCAGCGCAGTTCGGCCCGCAAGGGGCCGACGACGGGCTGGAGCTCGCCGGCCGCCACGCGGCAGACTTCCTTGCCAAGGCTCTCTCCGTGCTCGCGGACCAGGCGTTCCTGTTCGGGGCCGCCGCGCGGATGCGAATTGGCGTCGCCGCCGCAGCCGATCATGAACATCGCCTGCGCGCCAGGGTGTTGCCGCTGGATAACCTGCTGGGCGAAGCTGGCATAGTCGCCGGAGATCTTGCGATTGGCGCCGTCGAGGGTGACGTTGTGGCAGGCACAGCCGAAGAGCAGCGCGCGCAAGCTCCCGTCGGGCGCGTCCACCCGCAGCACCGGCACGCTGCGATCGACGGGGCCCTGGGGGTTCGGCCCCATCCCGCGGCACTTGCCGTCCGGGCCCATCAACCGGCGGTTCATCACGAAATCCACCTTGCCCGTGCCAAATCGGAAGCGTGCGGGTTTCATATCGGCCAGGGCTTGCTCGACGAGGCGAACGAGCTGCCCTTGGAGCTTCTTGGTGTAGGCATCGACCGTCGCCCGCTGATCCTTGGTCAACTCGAAGCGATCGGGGTCCTTGATGCCGAACACCGGGCCCGAGTGCGTGTGCGAGGCGTTCAGCAAGATTTGGCGCCGCTCCAGTCCGGTCTTCTCCATGATCTCTCGGCAGATCGCCTCGGCCATCGGAGCCCGGAAGAACAGCAGGTCGGCCGTAAGCAGCACGGCCCGCCCTCCTTCGGCGTTCTCGATCGCCATTGCCTTGGCGTACAGGTCGTCGAGCACGCCCTCCGACATCCAGGGATTGTAGCCGCACAGGGGGATCGGCCCCTCGGGCGTGATGCAGACGCTGGCCAGGCCGGCGCGCCACTCGGCTTGTTTATCCTCCGCCGTGACAGGCCGGCTCAGCATCACCGCCAGGCCCACGATCGCCGCCAGAAGCAGGCGACTGTTGATTGCGACCGGGTTGAGCATCGTGATCCTCCTTCTCGTAAAGCAGCCCCTGATGGGAGCATCGCCCCCCCCATCTTGTAGTGCAGACGAGCGCATCCTACAATTCTCTCGCGGGCTGATCAACAAGCAGTTTGCTCGAGTTCTCAAACCGGCGAACCCGCTCTCCTCGCACGGCGGGGTCCGCACATCAAGGGAGGCAGTGTACGATGAAACGAACGATGTCGTTTGGCTGTGCCTTGCTCACGCGCTGGTCGGGCCAAGTTGTCGTGGCAGGCTTAATCTTGGGCCTCGCGCTGGCCCGGCCGGCCTGGAGCCAAAGCGGTTCGGAAGAGAAGGCCCCATGGCGCGTCGGGCTGGCCCGAGTCGTGATCACTCCCGAGAAGCCGCTCTGGATGATGGGCTACGGCAGCCAGGCCCGCTTCCGGCCTTCCGAGGGGAAATTGAACGACCTCCACGCGAAGGCCATGGCCCTGGAGGATTCGGAGGGCCACCGGGCAGTCCTCGTGACTCTCGACTTGTGCATTATCGGCCCGGCGGAGGCCAAGGCGCTGTTCGATCGGCTGGTCAGCGAGACCGGGCTGGAGCGGCGCCAATTGCTCGTCAATCTGTCGCACACCCATTCCGGCCCGATCACCGGGGACGCGCCGGAGTACTTCGACCTCCCCCTGCCCGAGCAAGACCGCCAGGCGACCAGACAGTACACGGCAAAGCTCCAGGACTGTGTCTGCGAAGTCGCCAAGACCGCCCTGGCGGACCTGAAGCCGGCGAGGCTCTCGTGGGGCAAGGGCAAGTGCGATTTCGTGCGCAATCGCCGTCTTTACGACGAGCAAGGGCGCTACCGCGGCATGGGGCCGAATCCGGAAAGGTACGTCGACGACGCCGTGCCCGTCCTTCGCGTGGACGCGCCCGACGGGAGTCTGCGGGCGCTGCTCTTCGGCTGCGCCTGCCACCCCGTCACGCTCTGCGACAACAACCTGAAGATTTCGGGCGATTATGCCGGGTTTGCGCAAGACGATGTCGAGGCGAAACATGCCGGCGTCCAGGCCATGTTCATGCAAGGCTGCGGGGCCGACGCCAACAGCCATCCGCGTTGCGGCCCGAACCAAGAGGAAAACGCCCGCAAGCAAGGAGAAAGCCTGGCCACTGAAGTGTGCCGCGTGGCCGGAGGCGCGCTGCAACCGGTTCGCGGGCCGCTGCGCGTCGGATATACGGAAGCCAAGGCGCCGCTCCAGCCGGTGCCGTCTCGCGAAGAGTTGAAAAAGATTTCTGGGGCGATGACTCACAACTCGCGGCGGATGCTGGCCGCCTTGGATCGCAACCAGCCGCTGCCCACCCATCACGCCCAGCCGCTGGCCGTCTGGCAGTTCGGTAGCGATTTAACCCTGGTGGCCATCTCGGGTGAAGTCGTCTCGGCGTATGCAAGGCTGGTTCAGCAAGCGTTGGGGCCGGAACGGCTCTGGGTCGCCGGCTACTCGAATGAGGTGGACGGCTACCTTGCCGACGCCACGATCGTGGCTGAAGGCGGCTACGAAGCCCGCGGACTGTTCGGTGACATCGGCCTCTACGCGGCCGACGCGCAGGACGCGGTCGTCGCCGCAATCCGCCAGCTCGCAAGTCAAGCCGGCCGCCCGCAGCCCTGATCGCGTGCACGCCAGGTTTTGCGAGCGTTGGTTGGGTCCGAAAAGGGCCAATAGGAAAATCTGCGAATTATCGTGAACCGGCCGGCACGGGGCGGTTTGGTGGCTGCTCCTTCGGAGCGAAATCCAAAAGCGAACCATAAAGAGAAGCCGCGGCCTCCGCGGACTCGTCCGACGGGAACGTCACCAATCCGTCCTGCCGGCGCGGCAGTTCCGCAGGTAGTCGGCCGGCGAGTCCAGGTCCTCCAGGATTCCGGGAACCGAAACGGGCACCTCAACCACGTCGCCCGCTCGGTTCTTGAGCAAGCCGCGCAGACCGACCGCGTCATAAGATCGCAGGATTTCGTCCCGATATGCGGTGGAGAGCAGCAGCGGGTGCCCGCGTTTCCCTTGAAATGTGGGGACGGCGATGCCGCCGCCCCGGCGATTGAACGCCACGACCAGCTCCGCCACGACGGCGCGGGAAATGGCCGGCTGATCGCCGAGCACCACCAGCGCGGCTCGGGCCTGGCTGCTCAGGGCGCGGAGTCCCTGCCGCACCGACGAGAGCATCTCGCCGCCGACTTCTGGATTAACGGCGAGCGTGACGGGGCGGCCCTGGAGGGCATGCTCGATGGCTGCCCGATCCTGCCCGACGACCACTAGGACCTCGTCAACCGGACTTGCGAGCACTTCATCCACGACGCGCGTGATGACGGGCACGCCTTTGAGTGGAAGCAAGAGTTTCTGCGCGCCCATCCGTTGGGATTTTCCGGCGGCAAGTACGATTGCGACGATCATCGGCGGTCACTCCGCGTGCTGGCGCGCCGCTCGACCGCCGCGGCGGACGGCGATCAATTGGGCAACGATGCTGGCGGCGATTTCTGGAACGGTCGCCGCTCCGATGTCGAGGCCGATCGGAGCGTGCACGCGGTCGAACGCCGACGCCGTGGCTCTGCCCGATTCGATGAAGTCGCGCCGCATCTGGGCCACCTTCCGCCGGCTTCCAATCATCCCCACGTAGGCCGCCGGCCGATCCAGACAGGCCGCCAGGACCTGGGCATCCATCGCGTGCCCCCGCGTGGCGATCACGATGTACGTGTCGTCCGCAAGGGGAAAGGAGCGGATGCTTTCGTCCATTAAGCCCGCGCGAAACGCCGTCCCTTCGGGAAACCGATCGAGAGACAAGAATTCCGAGCGGTCGTCGAGCACGACCACCTCGAAGCCGACCAGGTCGGCCTGCCAGGCCACGGCCTGGCCGACATGCCCCGCGCCGGCGATGAGCAGCAGCGGCTTGGGGACGAGCGGCTCGACGAGGATTTCTCGCCGCCGAGCGGCGGCTTCTTCAAAGAAGAGAGCGGCCTGGTCCTTTTGCAGCACGGCCCGCAAGGCTTCAGCACCGGGAAAGCCGGCAACGTGCCCGATCCGATCCTCGGCAACAAACTCGGCCGAAACACGGATCGCGGGCGACGTCTCGACGGCGGTCAATAAAACGCCCCGCTGGCGGCGATTGGCCGCGCCGGCCGCCGCCGCGTATGCCTCGTGGTGATCCGCCGCCGGATCGACGAGCACGCGCATCGTCCCGCCGCAGATCGGCCTGACGCCGCCGGGCTCCTCGCCCTGCAAATCGAAATCGAACAGGACGGGCTGAGCCGCCCGGATCGCTTCCAGGGCAGTCCGAGCGGCCCGGGCTTCGACCGCACCGCCGCCGATCGTGCCGATCATCGCTCCGTCAGGGAAAAAAGCCGCCTTGGCGCCCGCCTTGCAGGGCGTGGAACCGTGGGCCGCCAGCACCAGGGCAAGCGCGCACGGGCCGCCAGCCTGGCCGCGCTCGGCAATCATGCGATAAATGTCCGCCGGCGATCTGGTGTTCATGGTTCACGTGGTCGGCACGCGGATTGGCATTTCGCGGACCCGCTTGCCGGTGGCATGGAAGACCGCGCCGGCAATCGCCGGAGCGACCGCGATGATCGGCGTTTCGCCGCCGCCCGCACTGACCAGGTCCGGCCGGTTCAACAGGTGGATGTCGAGCTTCGGCACGTCGCTGAACCGGGGCACCCGGTAGTCGTCAAAGCCGGTGCTCCGCATCCTCCCGCCCGCAAACCGCATCTCCTCGCGCAGCGCCGGTCCGAGTCCCATGATGATGCAGCCCTCGACCTGGGCAAGGAGATTGTCGGGGTTGATGATCGCTCCGCACTCGAACACCTCGCAGACCTCGCGGACGGCGATCCGGTTCTGCCCCGGGTCGATGGCGATCTCCACGCAGGCGGCCACGACGGACCCCTTTTCCGTTCCGCAGGCAAGTCCCACGCCGACATCCGGCCGTTTCTCTTTTACCCGGCCGCGCCAGTCGAATCGCCGCGCGGCTTCCTCGAGCACGGCGCGCAAGCGGGGCTCTTCGAGGTGGGCAAGGCGGAAGTCGAGCGGATCGGCCCCGGCCGCCTCGGCCAGTTCGTCCATGAAGCACTCGCGGGCGAAGTTGTTGGCCGTTGCCGCCAGCACGCGGTACGAGCCCTGGCGCAATGGAGAACCGGACGGCACGTATCGGCA
>JAMOAF010000305.1 GCA_023621895.1 Planctomycetota bacterium | reverse complement strand
GGGATGACCATCGTCCCTCCCTCGCTGAAAAGCAGGAAGTCTCGTGAATGCCGATTGCAGAAAAGTCCGCGGGGATTGAGAAATTCGCGTTTGAGACCGAATTCGTGTTGCGGCAGCTTCGATCCGACGTGCCTCGGAACCTCCGATACTTCGAGCGTTTCGCGGTTGACCAGCAGCGGCCCCCCGGAGATCTCACGCCCGACGATGTAGTAGTCCGGCGTTTTGCCGGCGGATCGATATTCGTGGATGAACGTCGGGCAGAATGCCCGGGAGAGGGTTTCGTCGTACGGCGTGCTTAGCGCGGAATAAACCGTCGTCGCTTCATGGAGAATCTCGACCGGCTTTTCCTTTCCCGTATCGATCATCGCGCACCACGCGCGGTGGTTCTCGCCGAACGATCCAGCCATCAGCGCCTTGCCTTCAGCCACCGGATGAAGAACCTCGGCCTGGTCGTAAGGCGGCAGCCCTTGGTCTGCGCCGATCGTGCGGAGGATCTCGCCGGACGTCGAAACGATCCAGACGCCCGCGAGCTTCGTGACGACCCAGAAGTCGCGGCCGTCCCAGAGCACGTCGAGAAAGACGGCATCGGGGCGCGCGAGGATTTCTTCGGCCAGACCCTTGGTGCGCATCACCAGGACCGCCCAATCGCTCCACAGTACGTCCAGAGTAGGCGTGCAGGCACGCCAGTTGACGATCGGATAGTGGGTGACCGCCTTCGGCCAGTGATAGGCGGGCCCCCAACGCTCGTGCAGTTGCAGCCAGTCGCCTTCCACCGCGCGCGATTGGCCGTCCAGCGTCTTGATGGTCAGCGGCAAAGGCCTGGTCCGTTCGTATTTCGGCCATTTCCCATCCTGCACCACGGTTGGTGGCGGCGGCTTGGGTTGGAGTTTTCTTCGCTCTCGCACGCGCTCGCGCATTCTTGCCACGGATTCGGACAGGTCCGGCTTCTCTGAAGACGGCGCCGAACTGGGGGGGCGCACTCCCGGCTGACGTCGGGCCTCGTCCATCATCTGCTGCATCCGGTCCGCCATTTCGCGTGCGCGCCGCTCGCCCGACGACCGCGGCGGCGGCAAGGCCGATCGCGGGGGTGGCCCTGCGAGTTTGGACTTCTCCTGGCTGGTCTCTCGGGCCTGCTTCGAGAAGGCGCTTCCCTGCGGTCTTCGCGACTGGCGCATCGAGTGAGGAAACGACAATCCCAGGCGCAATCCCAGCTCCGCCTTGTCGTACTTCGAGGGCAGCTCGCGGATCAGCGGAAACACATTCGTCATGAATTCATCTTGCATCGGAAGACAACGCTCGATTTCCTCCTCGCCGATCTTCTGGTAGCAACGCCAGTCATTTCCCCCGCCGGACACCGGAAAGTCCTTGAACCGGGTTGGGTACGGAATCGACTGCGCGAGGGAATCGATTTTGTAGCTGCAATAGGACTGTCGCATCCCGCCCCACTCGATCCGGTTAGTACGCGATCGCTGCACAAATACCTCGGCCGAAACCTGCCGGTTCCGGAGGATGTACTCCAGATGGGCCAGGATGAAAGGGTAGAGCTTTGTCCGCTCTTGGAACTGTCGTCGAATCGCCTCCACCGACGGCAGGCCTTCGGATCGTTCGGGAACCGGAAGCTGGCACATCATCCGGCGATGGTAGGCGTCGATCAAGTGGAAACGGAGGTCCGTGTCCTCGGGGCGCAACAGCAGTGCCGCTTCACGCAACTTGGATGCCTGCTCCCACATCCCGATCCGGGTAAAACGATCGGCCTCGGCCACAAGCCACTGCAACTGGGCGTCGGCGCCGATCGGGCCGCCGGGCGTCGCCCCGCTCAACGCGTCCCCAAGAATCTTGTCCGGCAAGGTGGCCGAGAGAAACGCCACAAGTCGCTCGCGATCCAGATCGGCCGCGCGGACGGTCTCCGATCGGCCGCGACGCTGGAGGTTTACCGTCACTTCGAAACGGTCTGCCTCGCTACCGGCGGCCCCTTGCCGCGAGGCCAGGAACTCTCCGCTGACCAGTACCGGCACCACCCGGTGTTCGAGCGCGTTGCCACCGCCAGGCAATTGGGCATCTTTCTCATCGGGCGACGTGAGTGCCAGTTCGGCGCTGATCGCTCGGGCTTCCTCGATCTCCAGCACGGCGACTCCCGGCCGCTGCAAAAGGACCTGAGAGAGTAACTCGGCGCAACTCGTCTGATAGCAGTCGTAGGCGTGCGTCAGACAACGCGACAGGAAGGGGCTGACACCGACGATCTGCTTGGCGCCGTTCGGATAACGACGCAACGTCTCCCCGACCCGCCGCACCACCTCGTCGGTCGCCTTGTCCATGTCTGCCGAGTCGGACAGCCCATCCCGCGTAAGACGTGCGCCGGTTCGCGTGTCAACCATTACAAGGCGAATCGAGCGAGCCGCCGTCTGGTCGTCCGCCGTGTCGTTATCGACAAAGGACAAGAGCAGCAACGTATCGGCGCGGAGCAGCTTGCCGAGGGCCATTCGCTGAGGAACCGCATTCTCGGCGCCAAGCAACGACGCCAATTGAAACTCCCCGCCGATCGTGTCGAGCAACTCGCGCTCGACCAACTCCAATCGACCCAACGGCATGGCCGAGAGCCTGGCGGTCAACAGGTCGCCATATCCAAGCTCCTGCATCCGTTCGCAAGCCAGCACTGCGAGCCGAGTGGGGGCGACGCCTTCCGGCGAGGTCGCCTCGTCGCCATCCTCGGCGGGCGAAGATACAGGCAGGGCCGAAAGGAACAGGGACAGCAGCACAGCCAGCCGGAATCTCGAGACGCCGAGCATAGTGATTCCTCTCCAGACTCTGAACTACCCATCAAGATCGCCGTGCCGGCCCGGGGGGCTCATCGTTCCGCCCGTCCCCGCGGCTTCTTCTCGGGCAGGGGTTGGACGATCTTCGGCAGCAGCCGGCTGGCGATCTCGGCGGCGGCCTCCTGGAGGGCGGCCTTGCCGGCAAGCTGCTCGCTGAGGTCGACCTGGACCGCCGTCTGGCGGTCGATGGCCAGCACCCGGCCGCTGGCCGCGTCGACGGCTTTCAGCTCGAGCCGCGCCTTCACCGAAATCAGGTTGCCGTGCCGCGTGGCGAACTCGCTCACGCCCTCGCCGGCAAGGAGCACCTCGGCCTTGCGCCCGGCCCCCTTGTCCGCGTCGATCACTTCGAAGCCCGATTCGCTGGCGAAAAGCGCGATCTCCGTCTCGGCCGCCGGGTCGATCGTGATTTGGCCCACGTGCCGCTCCTTGATGTCGATTTTGACCACGGGCCGCTTGGCCTTGCCGAGCGACTTTGCCAGGGCGGCCAGCCGGTCCTCGTGCGTTTTGGGCCTGGCCACCAACTCGTCGCACCGGGCGGCGATCGTCCTGGACACTTCTCCGGCCAACTTCTCGACCAGCCCGTCCAACTCGTCGTTCACGCCCCCCTTGACGCTGGCGCCGAGCACGCGGGTGGTCTCGGTGCCGATGATCTTGGCCACCACGTAGAGGCTGCTGTCGACCTGGAGCACCGAGCCGGTCACCAGCAGCTTGGCCCCGGTGAGCTGTCCCACCCGCACGGCCTCTTCCGGCTTGACAAGTCCTGAGAGGTTCAACTCCAACTCCTTGAGCACCTTCTCCAGGTCTTCGCGGTCGACCAGGCTGATCCGCGGGTCGACCACCAGGTTGGCGAACATCAGGTCGGTCACCTTTGGACCGAAATTCTTCACGTCGGCCCCCCGCTCCTGGAAAGGGAGGATGGCCGCGGGGTAGACCACCTCGGCTGCCGCAAGCCGCCCGCCCGCCAACAGCAGGCACAAGACCGACAACAGAATAAGCAGGCTTCGTCCTCGCATGATTCACTCCTTCTCGAACGAGACAACCGCACGCTCTGTACCCTCCGAAAAACGCTCCAGAATCCGCAGCAGCAGCCAGCGGGGCGTGGGGCCCGCATCCCAATGCTGGACGATGCCGAACCCGCACACGATCAGCCGGCCACCTTGCGGATAGACCACTTCGAGCCAACGCCACCCCCGCGGGGGCGGGGCGACGCTGAGCAACGCGCCGCGCCCGGCGGTCGAAAGCTCCAGCCCTGCCGCCGCCACGCGGCCATCGGGCGCCCAGGCATCCGCGTCGAGACACTTGTCCAGCTCGCGGATCACCTCGCAGCCACCGAGCACGACGCGGCGCGGTTGCGGATCGTCGCCGCTGCCGGGAAACGGAAAACTCCCACTGGCCGGCGCCAGGCACAGCACCGGTACGCCGCCGGCCGCCAATCGCAGCAGGGTTTCGGCCAGGCCCCTGTGATCCTCGAGCGAAAGCCCCTCGCCGATTACCACCGTGCCTTGACCGACTTCCGAAAGCGCCGCCGGCGTGCCGACCAGCCGGTAAGGAAGATCGTGCGCCTTGCACACGGCCTCCGTCTCTCCCTTCGGGTCGTACAGAACGATCCCCAGGCTGCCAAGCCACTTGCGGCGATCAACAAACGGATCGCTCGGAAACAGCCGCACGATCCGGTCGTGCCGGGCGAGCACCTGGTTCCGCCGATCGGCCAGAACCACGCTCAACTGGGTATCCAAGACCACGCCTTCGCGAACTTCGGGCAAACGCAGGCGGATCTCCGCTTCCGACTCGCCGCCGCCCTTTAGCTCGGCGGCAAGCTCGCCCCGGGCGATCGTCCGCCCATCGGCCGCGTGGCTCCACAAGAGCCGGCCGTCAACCGGCGGCTCGCTGCGCGCGGCAAAGTGCAATCTGACTTCACGGCCGCCGAAGAAGGTCGACCAGTGCTCGCGGCACGCGAGCACGGTGGCCGGCTCGGCGCAAGCGGCGTGCCACGCCGCAAGCGCTGCGATCACCGCCGTGGCTGCCGCTCCCGCGATTCGCGCTGCGTGGATTGGACCCATCGCCTAAGTCTCCTTGTCAAGCCGGGAAACCGTCTGGAAAACCTCGTACTCCACGCCGCTCCGCTCCACCCGGCAGACCGCAAGCGGCTCGCCGCATTTCTGAACGCTGCTGAAATCCCAAGCCAGAGCCAAGCCGGGAAGCGAGAGGCTGGAGTCGACGGCCACCATCTCCTCGTCGACCGGGTATGCCCAGAACCGCAGCTCCATGCCTTCGGGCAGACCGGCCGATTCGGCAGAAAGCCGAATCACCCGCTCCTGCCGGGCGACAACATCGACGGTCCAGACGGGCGCTGCCTGCGGCTGTCGCGGATCGCGCCGAACGACGACGATGTGGGCCGCCAGCGGCACGCACGACTCGGCGGCGTCATCAATGGGCTGGCCCTGCACTTCCAGCAACACTCGGCCTCCCGTCTCCGCGATCCATTGCAGGCGATGATCAAACACCCGCTCCATCTCGCGGATCAGACGGCCCTTTTCCCCAAGCTCTCTGCCGTCGAGCCACGCAGACCGGGGAGGCAATTTCCTCGCCTGCCGGGCTGGAACATTGCCTTTTCCGTTGTCGCCGATGAGCAGCCAGCATGCCACGGCGGCCACAATGGCCGCGGCGCCGATCGAGAACCAGGCCAGGGCGTTGCTTGCCAGGCGGTGTCGATCTGAGACGGCGGGCGACGGACAAGCCGCTCCCAGGTTGCCCCGCGACGACTCCTCGGCAACCGCGGCAAGAATCCGCTGCTCGAGAGCGTCGAGGTCCTGTGCCGCTTGGCGCCGCTCGGCCCAGCCGCGAAGTAGAGCATCGAGCTTGTCGGCAGGCTGTTGCTGGTTCATGGCGACAGATAGTCCTCCAGTCGGCGGAGAAGCAGCTTGCGGGCCTTGTGGATTCGCCAGTACATCGTGGCGATGGTGCAGCCCTCAACCTCTGCCGCTTCCGCCGCCTTGAGGCCGTGAATCGAGGTCAACACGATGGCGGCTCTCAGTTTCGGCGAGAGTTCAGACAGCGCCGCGCGGACCTGGCCGTCCAATTCCGCGCGCAGCATCCTCGCGTCGGGCGACGTTCCCGTCGTGTCAAATTCGTACAAGCTTCCGTGGTACTCCACCGGTGACCTGGCACGGCGTTTTTGATGGCTGTAGGCCGTGTTCAGGGCCACCCGATACAACCAGGTGCCGAATTGCGAGTCCCCGCGAAAGCTGTCCAGCCGCCGGAACGCCCGCAGAAAGGTTTCCTGGGTCACGTCCTCGGCCGCCGAGGGCTCCAGCACGATTTGAGAGACCAGCGAACTGACCTTCGGCAGGTGCCGCCGGGCCAACTCCTCCAGGACACTCGTTTCGCCGGACCGCTGGTAGGCGGCAGCGAGTTGCTCGTCACTGGGCGACGGGGCTCGGAGTGTTTCGCCAGTCGTCTGCACGATTTCAGGCATCACCGGAGGCGCTGTTTTCAGCCCGCGGCGGCAGGGCCGGAAGGGCGTAGTCTAACATATTTAGACACTCGCAGCCCGGAATTCTTGGCCGCATTTTTACTTACCCAAACGGGGGCCGATCAGTTGGCTAAATAAACCAGGGCGAGCCCGCGCGGTGAACTTCCAGCCCGTGGCAGCAGTGCCGGGCGCCCGCAGTCTACCATATCAGACATATCAGATGCTCACCGCAGCGGAGGCTTGACCATTTGGAGGCACTGAATCATCCGCTCCGCGGGATCGGCCAAAGTGTCCAGTCCGAGCAACCGCTGCTCGCCTTGGGGGGGCGTTGACGGCACGCCATAACGCGCCTTGACACTCCGGCGGTTCGCCCTCGATCGTCGCGCCCACGGCCCCGCAATCGCAGTCCCAGCCGCAGATGTCGGCGTTATCCAAGCATCGAGCCACGTATGGACTTGGACTGTCTCCCTTTCTCGGGGGAGCCGTGGTGACATCCAGAACCACCTTGATCGCTACTCCTTCGTTTGTTGTTTTCTGCACAGTCAATGAACGTGCGATGCTGGCTCAGCGGACAGAAACGGTCGCTTCTTCCAGCCATGTTGCCGTTGCGATGCGAGAATTGAATATCCAGGACCCGTTGGGGAGTTTCCATGGCACAGGGAACAGATCGCGTCGAAAAGAGCGTCGGAGTTGCCGTCGAGGATGTCGAGGTACGCGGTCACATTATCGATAGCCTGATTCTCCCGAAGATTCTCGACTGCATCTGC
>JAMOAF010001081.1 GCA_023621895.1 Planctomycetota bacterium | reverse complement strand
GATCGGACTGCCGGCTGTTCATGTTGTGGGCAACGATCAGGCCGCCGGGGCGGACAAGGGGCAGGAGTTTCTCGAGGTAATCGATGTAGCCCTGCTTGTCGGCGTCGAGGAAGAGGACGTCGATGGGCTCCTTATGGTTCTTGACGGTCTCGTGGGCATCGCCCATGACGATCGTCACAAGATCGTCGACGCCGGCGGCCTTGAAGTTCTTTTCGGCGACCTTCGCCCTCTCCTGGTCGATCTCGTGGGTGAACAGGTGGCCGCCGGTTTTTCGCAGGGCGAGCGCGAGCCAGGTGGCCGATTCTCCGGTCGAGGTGCCGATCTCCACGATCCGTTTGGCGCCGACGGCTTCGGCGAGCATTCGCAGCAGCCGGCCATCGTTGGGGGAGACATTGGCATAGCGCGGACCGCCGCGCATGGCCTGGAGGGCGTCGAGAATGCGTTTCTCCTGGTCGTCCTTCGGCAACGGCTGCCCGTCAAGACTGCCTCCGCTTGCCGCGCCACCCCTCCCGGCCGGTCCGCCCGGCCCCATCGGCGGCGGTCCGCCCGGTCCGCCCGGTCCGCGCCCCCTGCCGGCGGGCATCGCTTCCATGAATTCTTCCTGGGTCAGCTTGCCGTCGCCGTTTTTGTCCAATCCGGCCAGTTTCTTGCCGGCGGCGGCGATCTCGTCCTTGGAGAGAACGCCATCCCGGTCGGCGTCGAAGAGCCGCATCAGCGGATTGAACCGGCCGGGATCGCGATCCGGCCCGCCGGCCGGCCGGGCAGGAGGTTGTGCAAGGGCCGCTTGGACAAGGGCGGCGAGCACGATCGAGGTTGTGACGGCAGACATGGCTCGTTTCACGGGTGGGGTCTCCAGGATTCTCCGGGGGAGGCTGGCCGCCGGGCGGCGGCCAGGTTTATGGATCGGGGGGGGAATCGCGACCTCGCACGAGGTCTTGTGCATTGTCCCGCGGGGAAGGTCGCAAAAAAAGCCGGCGGGCCTGACTTGGCGGCCAAGCGTGCCGGCGCGCCCCGGCGATTGGCCTTTATAACACCGCCACGGGATCGAAGTTCCGCGCTCGCCGTGCCGTTCGGACAGTGGCGAGGGCGACCGCCAGGCCGGCTCGCGCCCGCGGCGCCGGGGGTTGCAAGCTGGCACACCGATGAGAGAATGTCGGCCGGGAGGGGGCTTTTTTTGCCTGGGACCTTGCCATTTTTTGACACGAACTGCTGGAGCGGTTGATGAAATCCTACCGAGAGACCCTGACCTTCAACATTCCCAAACGGATGGACTTTGTGAACATCACGCCGCAGGTGGTGGCGGCCGTCAAGAAGAGCGGCGTGAGCGAGGGCCTCGTGCTGGTCAACGCGATGCACATCACGGCCAGCGTGTTCATCAACGACGACGAGCCGGGCCTGCACGAGGACTACAAGCGGTGGCTCGAGCAACTCGCCCCCTTCGATCCCTCGCCCGAACGATACCGCCACAACCGCACCGGGGAAGACAATGGCGACGCGCACCACAAGCGGCAGGTCATGGGCCGCGAGGTTGTCGTGGCGATTACCGAGGGCCGGCTCGATTTCGGGCCGTGGGAGCAGATTTTCTACGGCGAATTCGACGGCCGGCGGCCGAAGCGCGTGTTGGTGAAAGTCATCGGGGAGTAAACGCGCGAAAATGGCGCAAGGGGGCAATCCTCCGCGAAAAAGCGGGACAGTCGCCGATGCCGCGGGGACAGTCTGCGGGAGTGTTGAAAACTATGGACACGGCCGGCGCCGTCTGCTGTAATAACCGCGGTTGCGGCTGTCGCCTGGCAGCCCGAACCGCCCTTGCCGTCGGCTGCGCAGCCGATCCTGCCTCCGCGAAACCTCCCAATCCATAAAGGAGCCTCTGATGTCCAACCTTTCACGACGCAGCTTCCTCAAGCGCGCCGCGGCCACGGCCGGCGCCGGCGCGGTCTTCACGATTGCCGGAACGAGGTCCTCCGGCTCGATCCTCGGCGCCAACGACACGGTGCGGATCGGCATAGCGGGCATCAACGGCCGCGGCCAGAGCCACATGAGCGAGTTTGCCAGAATGCCGGGGGTGAAGGTCACCTACCTGATCGACCCCGACGCGTCGCTGCACGAGAATCGAGCGAAGAAGATTCAAGAGATGGGGGGCAACATGCCCACCTGCGTGCAGGATATCCGCAAGGCCCTCGAAGACAAGAATCTCGACGCAATCTCGATTGCCACCTGCAACCACTGGCACTCGCTGATCACGATCTGGGCCTGCCAGGCCGGCAAGGACGTCTACGTCGAGAAACCGATGAGCCACAACGTGTACGAGGGGCGGAAGTGCGTCGAGGCGGCCGAGAAATACAAGCGGATCGTCCAGCACGGCACCCAGGGCCGCTCCAGTTCCGGTTGGAAGAAGACGGCCGCGGCAATCGCCAGCGGCAAGTATGGCAAGCTGCTCGTCTCCAAGGGCTACGCCTCGAAAGTCCGCTGGGGCATCGGCTTCAAGAACGATGAACCGGCGCCGGAGACGCTCGACTTCAACCTCTGGCTCGGACCGGCCGCGAAACGGCCCTTCAACCGGAACTTCGTCCACTACAACTGGCATTGGTTCTGGGACTTCGGCAACGGCGAGATCGGCAACCAGGGCGTTCACCAGATGGACATCGCCCGCTGGGGCATCCCGAACGGGACGCTGCCGAAGCGCGTGCTCAGCATGGGCGGCCGCTGGGTCGAGTCAACCGCCGGCAAGCCTCCGTTCACCGACCAGGCCGAGACGCCCAACATGCAGGTGACCGTTTACGACTACGGCGATTGCCTGCTGGTGTTTGAAGTCGCCGGACTGAACAACAAGACGATGATCGAGGGCAACCCGAAGCCTCAGACGAAGGTCGAAAACGAGTTCTACACGACCAAGGGCATGCTCACCAGCGGGAAGTTCACGCCCAAAGGCGCCGACAAGAGCCAGTCGCTCGACGTGGAAGTCAAAATGGGGCCGGGCGGCCAGTTCGAGAACTTCATCCACTGCGTCCGCAGCCGCAAGCGCGAAGACCAGCACGCCGACGTGCTCGAAGCCCATCTCTCGTCGGCCCTCTGCCACCTGGGCAACATCTCCTACCGCCTGGGCGAGCAGGTCCCCGGCGACACGCCGATCCCGGTCTTCGGCGACAACGAAGAGGTGCAGAAATCGTGGCAGCGAATCAAGCAGGGCCTCAAAGATGCCCTGGGACTCGACCTTGCATCGACCAAGTATCAACTTGGCAAGCTGCTGGAATTCGACCCGGAAAAGGAGCAGTTCGTCGGCAACGAGGCCGCCAACAAGCTGCTCACGCGCGAGTATCGGGAACCGTTCGCCGTGCCTGAGAAGGTCTAGCGGCGTCAGCGGCCAGAAGGCGGATCGTCAAGCGGCGGCGGGCGGCCTTTTGAGGGCCGCCCGACGCTGCGCGCGGTCCGTCCGGCGGGTGCAGTGCGTGTGGCCGATCGGGCGGGCGTTTGCGCCTGCTTCGTTGTTTTGCGGCGCGCAAGCGCCGGTCGATTGAGGATACGCCTATGAAACCACCTTTCATCCGTCGTGTCACGATCCGCAACTACAAGAGCATTGCCGCATGCCAGGTGGATCTGACGAGACTGATGTTTCTGGTCGGCCCCAACGGTTCCGGCAAGAGCAACTTCCTGGACGCGCTGCGATTTGTCGCGGACGCCTTGCGGAGTTCGCTTGACCATGCGTTACGCGACCGCGGCACGATCAAGGAAGTGCGCCGCCGGTCGGGCGGCCATCCAAACCACTTCGCCGTGCGTTTGGACTTTTCTCTACCCTCGGGCCAGGCGGGGCACTATGCATTCCGGATCGGCGCGAAACCGGCGGGCGCCTATGAAGTCCAGACTGAGCAGTGTCGTGTTCAGAGTGGGGACGCCCTCGGCGGAATCCACCATTTCTGCATCCGTTCGGGCAAAGTGGAAGACGCGTCGGTTTCATCGCTGCCCGCGGTGATTCCCGACCGTCTGTTGTTGGTCGCCGCTTCGGGCATTCCAGAATTTCGACCCGTATTCGATGCCCTCTCGACGATTGAAGTCTACAACTTGAACCCGCGGGAGATTGGCGCCATGCAGAAGCCTGATCCGGGCGACCTGTTGCGCCGCGACGGCAGCAATGCCGCCAGCGTCTTGCAGCAGTTTCCGCCCGAGGTCCGCGAGCGTCTGACGGCCAACCTGTCGAGAATTGTGCCGGGGGTCTCCGATGCGGAGGCCAAGACGCTTGGTTCGCAAGAGACGATCGAATTCCGACAAACGGTCAAAGGCCAGCAGCATCCTTGGCGTTTTCTTGCTGGCGCCATGTCGGATGGCACGCTGCGAGCTTTCGGTGTCCTGCTGGCGGTATTCCAGGCCGCCGCCACGCGATCGGGCCGCCCTTCCCCTGCTCTGATTGGCCTGGAAGAACCCGAAATGGCCCTCCACCCGGCAGCCGCAAGCGTCCTCCTTTCCGCCCTTCGCGAAGGATCAGAGCACTGCCAGATTCTCGTCACCAGCCACAGCGCGGACCTGCTTGACAATTCAGACATTCCCACGGAATCGCTGCTAGCCGTCGATGCCAGGGACGGTTTGACGCGGATCGGCCCGATCGACGAGGCCGGCCGCAGCATGCTCCGCGACAGGCTTTTTACACCAGGGGAACTGCTCCGTCAGAATCAGTTGGCGCCCGATGAGACGACCTTCAGTGACGTCAAGTATGAGCAGCAATTGAGGTTGTTTGAAGGAAATGGGGAATAGCCATGCGATACGTCGCGCCGATCGTGGAGGGGCATGGAGAAGTGGAAGCCCTGCCGGCGCTGCTGCACCGCATTGCGGAGGCGATCGGATGCAGAGCCTCTCTGCGCGTCAATCCCCCCATCCGCGTCAAGTCCGCATCCTTCCTTCATGATCAAGGGTACTTCCACAAGCAAGTCTCCCTGGCAGCGGCCAAGGCAGCGCAAATGGATGGCGTCGTTCTGATTTTGCTGGACTGTGAAGACGATTGTCCCGCAAGCCTTGGCCCGGATCTGTTGTGCCGCGCGGAAGCTGTGCGCGCAGATGCTCGCGTGATCGTAGCTCTGGCCTATCGTGAATATGAGACTTGGTTTCTCGCCGCAGCCAGATCCCTGCGCGGCCAGCACGGTTTGCCGAAAGACCTTGAGCCGCCCCGAGTTCCGGAATCGATCCGAAACGCCAAAGGATGGCTGGGAAAGCGGATGGCTTCCGGTTACGACCCCGTTGTCCATCAACTCGCATTCACGCGCAAGTTCAGTTTGGAGGAGGCTCGCGTCAATCCGTCGTTCGATCGCCTCTATGAACGCGTCCGCGTGCTTCTGCGGCCCCGAGCGGATACATGAACGCCGGCGCGCTTGCCCGCCAGAAGGCCACCGGCGGGTCGTCCTGAAAGAAGTCGCCTGAATCCACCCGACCTACGCGCTCTTGCGCACGCCGATGTACCGGCGCAACTCGTCCGGCATCGGAAGACCAGAGGCGGCCGGATCCTGGCGGAGGGCGTTGGCGATCTGTTCGAGTTGATCGCTCGGGCCGAGCGAAATGTCGAGGAAGATCCATTTCTGCCCGCCGTACTCGCAGCCGCCGCCGAGCGCGCCGCCGAGATACTCCTGCCGAATGCGGTAGCCCGCACGCCGCGCCAGGGCAGCCGCCTCCTTGAGCAGTTCGACCGTGTGCATCCTAGCTTCTCCACTTAGCCAGCATCCGTGACCAGGCCCCGCCCTGCCCCGGCCGTCTTCCCAGAGCGCCTATCCGCTCCGGGCGGGCGCGCCCCTTGCCGCCCAATTTGGCTGCTCAGCCGGCAAAGCAGGACGACATGCGGATTATAACGGCTTGGGTTACAGATGCCGAGGCATCTTCGACGATAGGACAGAAAGACAGCTAACCTGTTGATTCGCTTAAAGTTAAGACGTAGGTCCCAGGCAAGGCAGCAAGGAATTCGGCGACCGGGTAATTGGGCGAGCCTGGACTTGCCTGTGGAACTGTAACGGCCAGACCAGTCAGCCAAGACGCCAAGGGGGGAGTAGCGAAGTTTTATGGCTCCGAACAACGACAGTCCGTCCCTGGAACAGCAAGTCGAGATTCTCAAGCAGCGATTGGCTCAGGCCCAGAACCTGACGGCCCTCGGCGAGTTGGTCAGCACGACGACACACGAATTCAACAACGTGTTGATGACGATCATCAACTATGCGAAGTACGGGCTGCGCCACCAGGATCGCGCATCGCGCGAGAAGGCCTTCGAGAAGATCCTCGCCGCGGGAAATCGAGCGGCCAAGATCACCAATTGCGTCCTCGGAGTCGCCCGGAATCGCTCGTGCGGCCAGGATGCAGTCGATTTGGCCCAGGTGGTCGAGGATACGCTGATGCTGCTCGAGCGGGAGATGAACAAGTACCGCATCAAGGTGGAGAAACAGTACGCCCAAGTGCCTCAGGTCTACGCCAACGGGAACCAGATTCAACAGATTCTGCTCAACCTGATGATCAACGCCCGGCAGGCGATGCCCGGCGGCGGCCGCCTGCTGATCAAGCTTGCCCACGATGCGGAAAACGACCTGGTGGACCTGGTGGTTCGCGACTTCGGCTGCGGGATTCCCGCTGACAAGCTGCCCCACATCTTCGACCCGTTCTACTCGACCAAGAACGGTCCCGACGCCAGCGGCAAGGGGGGCTCGGGCCTGGGGCTGTCGATGTGCCGCGACATCATCGAGGCCCACCACGGACGAATCCGCGTCGACAGCTCCCCCGGCGTCGGCACGGCGATTACCTTGAAGATCCCCTCCGTCACGCGGGCGGCGAAGAATCGCCCCGCTCCCCGGGCGCCGATCGGCCCGATGACGCTGCCGATCAACACGGTCTCCGCGCCGGTTTCGTGATGGGCTTGCAGGACCCGCAGCAGGGTTGTCACCGAAAAGCCCGCGATCTCTCACCGGCAGTGGAAAAAGCGGCTGTGATTCAGATAGCCGCGTGCGCCTTGCCCCGCGCTTCGTTACGTACGGGTTGTGCCGCAGCGCAGGCGCGCCGCGGGGCAAGCCGAAAGCGGCTATCACGCTCTCATGAATTCCTC